>CALJFV010000223.1 GCA_938074515.1 uncultured Flavobacteriaceae bacterium | reverse complement strand
ATGTTTTAGGTCAATTTATAGAGTCTCTCGAGGTATATTCCTCTCAGACTCAGATTCCGGTGATGCATTGGAATAAAGGGGCCTATTTAATTAAATTGATTTTGCCATCTGGACAGGAACAATCGTTTAAACTGATAAAGGCTTAAATGAAAAATCGGGTTACGGAACTGTTCTCGACCAATTACCCCATTGTTCAAGGGGGGATGATTTGGAATAGTGGATGGCGTTTAGCCAGCGCGGTAAGTAATGCGGGAGGATTGGGATTGATTGGTGCCGGCTCGATGTATCCGGAGGTATTAAAACTGCACATTGAGCGGTGCAAGGCGGCAACAGACAAACCCTTTGGCGTTAATGTGCCCTTATTATACCCAAATATTGAAGAGATCATAGGGCTGATTCTTGAGCATCGTGTCCCCATTGTTTTTACCTCTGCAGGTAATCCGGCTACGCATACCGCGCGTCTCAAGGCTGCAGGAATTATTGTGGTTCATGTGGTGAGCAGCACAAAATTTGCTTTAAAAGCTGAGGCGGCTGGTGTTGATGCAATCGTCGCAGAGGGCTTTGAAGCGGGGGGACACAATGGTCGTGACGAATCCACAACACTTACTTTAATCCCCTCGGTGCGTCGCGCTACAGATTTGCCACTTATTGCCGCTGGGGGCATTGCCACAGGAGAGGCCATGTTAGCCACTATGATTTTGGGTGCTGATGGCGTTCAGATGGGCAGCCGTTTTGTTGCCTCAGAAGAGGGTAGTGGCCATCAATTGTTCAAAGATCTCGTGGTTGCCGCTGGTGAAGGAGCCACAGAGTTGACGCTGAAAGAATTGACCCCGGTGCGTCTTTTAAAAAACAAGTTTTACCAAGATTTACAGGGCCTTTATCGGTCTGGAGCATCAATAGAGGAGTTGCGCGCCCATTTAGGGCGGGCCCGCGCGAAGCGCGGGATGTTCGAAGGTGATCTTCAGGAGGGGGAACTCGAAATAGGACAAATCGCTAGTTTGATCGATGAGATTAAACCGGCGGCCACGATCATTGAAGAGATTGTTGCCCAATATCACCAAGCACTCTCGAACTTACCGTCCGGATTTAGCTTGGATCAGTAATTCGTGAAGACTGCGTGCCATTTGTGCGAGAAAGGGGAGTCCAGTGGTATCATATTCATAAACATTGTCATTGAATATTCTATTTTCATTGACCAAAAGACTCGCTCCTAAAATGTAGCTCAAGTTGTGTTTTGTGTCCACGATATAAGCAATATCAGTGAGCGTGCCATAGGCATAGCCAACTTTATTGTGTACCCGCAATGCGGGGTCCAATCGCGCTTTCGAGTCCCCAACAAAAAAGAATTTCACATACCCATCTGGATATTCAATTTCGTCGTAACCTTGTTTTCTCGGGACACTCATCATAATGGTCTTTACAAAGGCTTCTGTATTTTTGGACCACTCTATTGGTTTTGGACAGTCGTTACAATCGAGCGGATATAAGTACTCCATAAATTTCATCATGCTGGAAAGTGGAAAATAGTTTTTGCGACTAAAATCCATGGGTTTTTCAATTAATGAGCCCTCTTGCATATACCCAATGCCCTTTTGGGTTCCCGCAACAGGTAATGAGTCTAAAGGCTGATCAGGCCCCGCTTGGATTGCTCTGGTCCCCTGAGCTGTTTCGAAATAATACATCGGGTGGTCTTGGCCCGCGGCATGAGGCACAGAGAGGCGGTGCGCCAGGCGAAAAGGGCCTACGTTTAAGGCTGCCATTCTGGAATTGATATAATCGCGTCCAAGAAGATCATAGAGTCGATTGAATGCCTCGTTATCACTTACAGAAAATATGTCGATGAGGTCTTGAGCAATGTTGTGTGTCAGGCTGTCATTACCTATGCGATAAGGGGTTATGATACTGATCTCTGACTGAAGTTCAGTCCATTCAGCGGCCAAAATTGCCACGGGTAATTTTACTGTACTTGCTGGATAAAAATATTGTCCTTGACTGTAATCCACCACGCTCCGCTGAGGCACGTCATCAATCTTCAGATCGGGTCCGTAATGGGCCGCCTCCTTTGGAAGAATTAACTGAATTTGTAATTCATAGTTTTCCGGTTGCTCCATAACCCTCTTTATGGCCAACTCATCTCCAGTAAGGACTTTTTGCAAAATGTCTGCAGGGTCTTTTTGGCCAGGGTCGTTGCAGCTAGAAATAATTATTGATAACAGCCCAAATAATGCAAGTCCTCTGTAATAGGTGCTTATCGAGTCAACCATGGAATTAATTCTTGTTCATTAAAGGCCAAATGCCAACTGCTATGGTCAACGCCCGGGTAAAGTGTCAACTTTGTTTCTATGCCTTTTCTTTTTAGTTTTCGGTAAAGTCTTTTGGCGTATTTTGGAATAACAACTTGATCTTCTTCTCCGTGAAAAAACCAAATTGGCGTAGGACCAACTTGGCGCGCGAGCGCTTGGTGTCCCCCGCCACAGATGACAAAAGCACGCTGAAAATACCCAGGGCGTCTGCGCAATAGTTCTAATGTGCCCATACCGCCCATGGAGAGTCCACCAATTTTTATTTTGGCCGTGTCGATTTCCTGCACGATAACGATGCTGTCGATTAATTTTTCTAGAACATCGAGTACACTGTTGGTTTTTAGTTGTTTAGGGTAATGATATATTTTACCCTTTTTGGTCATCTCGCTATATCCGTTGTGCCAACTCAGGTCTTCAGGGCACTGAGGGACTAAAACTGCGGTATTGTGGTCTTGAGCCATACGCTTGAAAAATTCTGCTCCATGGATTAACTGGGCTTTATTGTCAGAGCCGCGCTCTCCCGAACCATGTAAAAAAACCAGCAGTGCTTTTTTATTTTTTGGGTCAACTTGATTTGGACCAGTTGCATTTTGGGGCACAAACAATTGAAACGGCAATGGTTTTACAGGCGTTATCCCATTTGTTTGTGCCCTAAGGCCGATCATCAAAAGGCATAGGACTAGGGTGAAAAAAAATTTAAATTTTTTCATTTTTTTGTATTGTGCTTCAAGATACGGCAGTCACCAAGCCTGCTCAATGCCGACAATATGCCTGGGCTGAAAATTTGAGAAAAAAGGTAATAAATTTTTTAATCTTCTTGGCTTAAAATATTGGCGATTGCCCTGCTGTCAATATTACATTTATTATTTTTGTGCTGCGTTACAAAAGACGAAAGTATGAACTTACATGAATATCAAGGAAAGGAAATTTTAAACAGTTTTGGTGTTGATATACAGCGCGGAATTGTAGCTCAGACTTCTGAAGAAGCGGTTGCTGCAGCAAAAAAACTCACTGAAGAAACAGGAACTTCTTGGCACGTAATAAAAGCACAGGTACATGCAGGAGGCCGAGGGAAAGGGGGTGGAGTAAAGCTCGCTAAATCTCTGGATGAGGTGGCACGCATTTCAAGTGAAATTATCGGGATGCAGCTGATTACGCCACAAACTTCAGCTGAGGGTAAGACTGTATACCAAGTCCTAGTGGCTGAAGATGTTTATTATCCCGGGGCGAGTGAGCCACAAGAATTTTACATCAGTGTATTGCTCAATAGAGCTACCGGACGCAATATGATTATGTACTCCACCGAAGGAGGAATGGATATCGAAACCGTAGCGGAGCAGACCCCTGAGTTGATTTTTACAGAAGAAATCGATCCTGCTGTAGGTCTTCAAGGATTTCAAGCCA
The DNA here is from genome assembly GCA_938074515.1 of uncultured Flavobacteriaceae bacterium. GTDB lineage: Bacteria > Bacteroidota > Bacteroidia > Flavobacteriales > Flavobacteriaceae > BACL21. The sequence continues at coordinate 5,032 of CALJFV010000223.1, read as the reverse complement.
GAAAAATTGCCTTTAATCTTGGTCTGAGTGGCCAAGCCTTTAAGCAGATGACAAAATTTGTCACCGCTTTATACCAAGCTTATGTCGGATGTGATGCCTCTCTATTTGAAATCAATCCTGTTCTCAAAACGAGTGATGATCGCGTGATTGCTGTTGATGCCAAAGTCACTTTGGACGACAACGCTTTGTTCCGCCACAAAGATTATGAAGCACTTCGAGATATTCGTGAAGAAAACCCTGTAGAAGTAGAAGCTAAGGCAGTGGGATTAAATTACGTTGATTTAGACGGGAATGTAGGGTGTATGGTGAACGGAGCGGGTTTAGCCATGGCGACCATGGATTTGATTAAACAAGCGGGTGGTGAGCCGGCAAATTTTTTAGATGTTGGTGGTACTGCAGATGCAGAACGTGTCGAAACGGCCTTTAACCTTATCTTAAAAGACCCTAATGTAAAAGCGATTTTGGTCAATATTTTTGGGGGTATTGTCCGTTGCGATCGTGTCGCACAAGGAATTGTAGACGCTTATAAAAATATGGGGACAATCGAGGTACCTATTATTGTAAGATTACAAGGAACCAATGCCGATATTGCAAAGAAACTAATCGACGAAAGTGGGCTTGATGTTCATTCAGCCATTGAGTTTCAAGAGGCGGCCGATAAGGTACAAGCGGTACTCGCTTAATCTTGTGATTCTTTTAACGCCCATTAACAATTAATTGGGAAAAGACCATTGACTTTGGCATGATATTTTCAATAACCAAAACAACAATAGAAGTGATGTTTCATTGTTGTTAGTTAAATTGGTTAGTTAGTTGAAAAAACCGCACGACGCAAACGCAGACTGCGGTTTTTTTATGTTTAAAGCGCTCCAAGAAGGTCAGCTCGTTACTCCCTTGACCAAAGTTGTTGTACTAATTAAAATCTTGATCAAGATCCAAGGCCGAATATGGAGTGTTGTCAGAGTCAGTTAAACTGTCTTGGAGTTTAGCGACTTCTTCCTTTGTGAGATGCCGCCATTTACCCGTCGGTAAATCACCGAGAGTTAAATTCATGATCCGCACGCGCTTTAGAGCGACAACTTCATAATTCAAATATTCGCACATACGCCGAATTTGTCGATTTAGCCCTTGAACCAAGATGATTTTAAATACAAAGCGACTGAGGCGTTCAACGTCACAGGGTTTGGTCACTGTGTCTAAAATGGGAATGCCTCGACTCATGCGTTGAATAAACTCTGCGCTGATAGGGCGGTCAACGCGAACGATATATTCTTTTTCATGTCGGTTTCCTGCCCGAAGAATTTTGTTTACAATATCGCCATCGTTGGTCATTAACAATAAGCCTTCGCTCGGTTTATCCAAGCGCCCTACATGAAAAATGCGTTCCGAGAAATTTATAAAATCCACGACATTGCCTTTAACTCTTTGGTCCGTTGTGCAGGTAATCCCTACCGGTTTGTTGAGCATTAGATAGACTTCGCTTTTTGGCCCACCTATAATTTCCCCGTTAATTTTTATAATATCGCCGGGCATAACGCGATCGCCCAAACGTACAGGCTGATCATTTAGGGTAACCAGACCTTGTTCAATCAATTCATCGGCTTTGCGCCGAGAGCAGTAACCGCTGTCGCTTATGGCTTTGTTTAATCTTTTTGAAGCTTCAGGATAACTCATGATTCTGATAAGTGTTTTTGTAAGACTTTCAGGGTATCTCTATGTTTGGCTGCAGCCATAAAATCCAATGCCTTTGCTGCTTCTTCCATCAATTTTCTCGTCTCGCGGATTTTCTTTTCAATTTCAGGCTTATTTAAGTAAGCCATTTCATTTTCCGTGACAATGCTCGCGGTGCCTAATGGACCCTCATTAGTTTTTCGTTTGGTCAGTGCATTGTCCAAACTCTTTTTTATTGGACTCGGAGTAATCCCATGAGCTTTATTGTAAGCCATTTGTTTTTCACGTTTGTAATTTGTGGCATCAATGGTTGCCTGCATGCTTTTGGTGGTTTTATCTGCGTAAAGAATGGCCAATCCATCTACGTGCCTTGCAGCACGACCAATGGTCTGGGTCAGAGAACGGGCACTGCGAAGAAATCCTTCTTTGTCTGCGTCCAATATTGCCACCAAAGAAACCTCTGGCAGGTCAAGTCCTTCGCGCAGCAGATTTACGCCAACCAATACATCAAAAAGACCTAATCGCAAATCCTGCATAATTTCAACGCGCTCCAAAGTGTCTACATCACTATGAATATAACGGCAACGGATTTGAATACGGGTCAGATATTTCGTGAGTTCCTCCGCCATACGTTTGGTTAAGGTGGTGACTAAAACCCGTTGGTCTTTGTCAACGCGCAATTGAATTTCTTCGAGTAAATTATCAATTTGATGGGCACTGGGGCGAATATCAATCGGCGGGTCTAAAAGCCCTGTGGGTCGTATTATTTGTTCGACAAATACTCCGTCAGAGCGCTCTAGTTCGTAGTCAGCTGGTGTGGCACTTACGTAAATAACTTGATTTTGTAGGGCCTCAAATTCTTCAAATTTAAGTGGCCGGTTATCCATAGCGGCCGGCAGTCTGAATCCGTAGTTGACCAGGTTCTCTTTACGACTTCGGTCTCCGCCATACATGGCACTCACTTGGGGTATGCTGACATGGCTTTCATCGACAATCATGAGATAGTCTTCTGGGAAGTAATCCAAAAGGCAGAATGGCCTTGTCCCAGGAGCACGTTGATCTAAATAGCGAGAGTAATTTTCAATACCGCTACAATACCCGAGTTCTCGAATCATTTCTAAGTCAAAATTTGTTCGTTCCTCAAGTCGTTTTGCCTCTAGGTGCCGCCCCGTTTCTTTGAAGTAGTCAATTTGTGCCACCAAATCATCCTGTATTGATTTTATTGCATTTTGAAGGACATCTTGAGAGGTGACAAACATATTGGCAGGGTAAATTGTCAATCGGTCAAAGGTGCGCAAGACGTTCATGCTTTGTGGGTCAAAACACTCAATTTCTTCTATTTCATCTCCAAAAAAATGAATGCGAAAGGCCTCATCGGCATAGCCAGGAAAAATATCTACGGTGTCGCCTTTTATGCGAAATCTCCCCCGTAAGAATTCAGTTTCGGTCCGCGCGTAAAGGCTCTGAACCAATTGATGCAAGAGTTTGGTGCGTGAGATGATTTGCCCTTGCTTCAATTCGATGACATTTTTTTTAAATTCTACGGGATTTCCAATACCGTAGAGACAAGACACAGAAGCTACAACCAAAACATCACGCCGTCCCGAAAGGAGCGATGAGGTGGCACTCAGACGTAATTTTTCAATTTCATCATTAATGGAAAGGTCCTTTTCTATGTAGGTTCCACTGCTGGGGATATAGGCTTCGGGCTGATAATAATCGTAGTAAGAAACGAAATATTCAATGGCATTTTCTGGAAAAAACATTTTAAACTCGCTGTAGAGTTGAGCCGCAAGCGTTTTATTGTGGGCAAGGACCAGAGTTGGCTTTTGGACTTGAGCCACAACATTTGCTACGGTAAAGGTTTTTCCACTTCCCGTAACTCCCAGTAGCGTCTGTTGTGCCACCCCCTGATTCAAACCTTCAGTCAATTGTTCAATAGCCAAAGGTTGATCCCCGGTGGGGGTAAAATCGCTACGGAGTTTAAAGTGCATGGGGCTAATAAAGTTGATCTAAATCATAGTCGTCTAAATGATCCATATCGCCAAATTCGTCGTCTGATTCATCTTCAAATTCAAAGCCAGCGCCAGAGGCATCAACGCCTTCAAACTCTGTAATTGGCGGCTCTTCAGGGAGTTGACCGTGTGCGAATATTAAATTTGGATAGTCTACGCCATCTACTTCTTCTGCAATTTCAGCCAGTTCGACCATAAATGTCCAGTAGTTTAAGAAATCATAGACATAAATCATTTTGGTTTGACTTTCATCCAGTATTTCGTGCAAAGCAGTCTCACTCATGGTTCTTTTTTCATCCATACCCTCGCTCATGTCGAAAAGCGGGAATTCTTCTTCTTGCGTCCACGCGTCATTACTGAGATAGAAAGACGCCATTTCTTGACCACCAAAACCAAAGGCCTGGGTAATGCTGTTATGAAAATCCTCAAGACTTTGATCGTGACGCAATTCTAGGTCACGGAAAATATCCTCTTTGGCATTTAGGATAACACGAAAACGATAAACCATAATGAGTAATGTATAGAGTTCAAAAGTACGCTTTATTCAAGAAAATAAGGGGCAATATACTAAATACCAAAAGTCATTTTTCAGGCAATTTGGCATAAAACAAGACAAGGTAGTAGCTTATTTTGCTTGACCGTATTTAAAGCGATGCCAAGTCATGGTCATTAATGCCAACAGGACAAAGGCCATTACTTGGTGTGCGAGCCCTAAAAATAAGGGAACTTGCCACAGTAAGGTCAGTACCCCCAATAGAAATTGAACGCCGACTCCGGCCAGGATGCCATAGGACAAACGTCTTTGCATCATTGTATTGCCGTGTTTTAAACCCAGATAAGCCACCCGACCAATCAAGATCACCACAATATAAGCTAAAGTTCTATGGGTAAATTGAACCCCACTTTTTCCTTCAACAAAATTTTTCCAAAGTGGATTGAGCTCCTGAGTGACTGACTCGTGCATCCATAGGCCATCATTCATTAACGGCCAATGATTGTGTAACCAACCGGCATCAAGACCGGCCACAAACGCACCCCAAATAATTTGAATGACAAGAAGGCCATATGCGGCCTTAACCCAAGCACCCCATTTGGGCCACATTATTCCCCTTTGCTTGGTGTCTGGATAAATCAAGCCCAAAGCCACCCAAAAGGTGGCGGCAAAGGTTAAAAACGCCGTAGTCAGGTGCATAGCGAGTCTGTAGTGACTGACATCTGGACGGTCTACAAGGCCACTTTTAACCATAAACCAACCTAAAAATCCTTGTAAGGCACCAAGGGACATTAGTCCGAGACACAGACGGATGGTTTTTGCACTGAGTCGTTTTTTAATCAGAAAATATATA
>CALJFV010000222.1 GCA_938074515.1 uncultured Flavobacteriaceae bacterium | reverse complement strand
CCAAGGAAGCCGCTGCGCTACCTCCTGCAAGCCCTGTTCCCACAACGATGACATCAAGATTTCTCTTATTTGCGGGGTTGACCAAATCGATCGATGTCTTGTGTTTGGTCCACTTTTCTGCTATCGGTCCCTGAGGGATTTTTGAGTCTAATGACATGTATCAGGCGTTTAGTGTGCGATTGGATTTAAATGATGATAAAGGGCAATAAATAAAAAGCCGAGTGGGATAAAAACCGCGAAAAACTTCGTGAATCCTTTGAGGCCCTTAGCGTACTTATTGTCGAAACCTACGCTTTGGAACGATGAAGCAAAGCCATGCCACAAATGCAAGGCCAATAAAATGAATGCCGTAGCATAAAGACCCACACGCACAGGGTTTTCAAATTTATGAACGGTTTCCGCATAATATCGGGTCGGGTCTTCTGGGTGTGACTCAATGTATTTGTGCATGATTTCAGGCCACCAAAAATCGTAAAAATGAAGCCCTAAAAAAGCCAACACAACCGCTCCAGAGATAATCATATTGCGCGAGGCCCAACTGGCAGAAGCGCCCCCCTTATATTGGACATAACGCACTGCCCTGGCACGACGATTTTGGATTTCTAAAACAAATCCCATGATGAAGTGAAACACTACGCCAAATATTAAAATGGGCTGTAAAACACCTTGGACTAAACCATTGGTTCCCATAAAATGAGACCATTGATTGAACACCTCAGGGGCGAGCACCGAAGTAATGTTTATGACAAAATGCTGGGCGAGAAAAACCACCAAAAACAGACCCGATAGGGCCATAGCAAATTTGCGCATCACTGAAGAGGAAAGTAGGCTCATATCTTCTTTTTCATTTAGGTAGACAAAAGTAATACCCAAAGCCATCATTAACAAACTTTGCTCGTGGTTTTCGGCAACTTTGACCCCGGTTTTTTCGCAAACCGCAAAAGAGTGGTCTACATGCTTAAGGGCAACAGACCCAGCGGATTTTCTTATTCAATAGTCAGCGGAACCGTACGCGATTTATCTCCCACTGAGACTTCCAGAGTGTAGCCCCCCTTGGGCAAGAACATATAGTCCCCACCCTTAGGATCGATCTCTTGGCCAGTGGCCTTTTTAAAGGCCTTCAATTGATCAGGACTTAAGGTCAAATCGTACTGCCAGTAATTATATCCTTGATCTATTGCCACTGACTTTTCCCATATAGCCCGTTTACCAGATCCTTTTAAACTAATCGTCGCCTGGCCTTGTTTTGGGCTAAAAAATTCAAGCGCAAAATCAGGCATTCTCGGTTCTGCCCATTCACTGTAGGATTTCCCCCAACGATTAGAAAACCGCACGGACTTTGGTGCAAGGACAAAAAGTCCTTTGGCTCCTTGAGCGACATATTGCTGAAGGGAACTAAGATCGGCAATATATATTGAGCGACCATGGGTCCCCGCAATAAGTTCAGAGGCCGCTTCTTGAACCACCAAGTCATGGCAGGCGACTTTGGGTAATTCACCATCAAAGGGTGCCCAGCTCCTTCCCCGATCCATGCTGACATAAATACCATCATCAGTCCCTAAATACAATAAATCTTCATGGGTTGGGTCTTCTCGTATTACGTTCACGGCACCTAATGGAAGCCCCGCGCCCATTGAAGTCCAAGACTGACCATAATCGTCACTTACGTATATGTAGGGCTTGAAATCGTCCCATCGATATCCGTTAAGGGTGACATAGATTCTCGATACCTCATGGGCCGAAGCAACCACACGAGTCACCCATAAATCCTGTGGTAATCCCGCGCTGATTGATTTCCAAGAGACACCCGAGTCACGGGTCAAAGAAACGATCCCGTCATCACTACCCACGACGAGCGTGTTAAAATCAAAAGGAGACTCACTTATGGTAGTTAGGGTCCCATAGGCCACATTACCTTGTTTCGGACCTTGAGTCAAATCTCCCGAGATCGCAGTCCAGGTATCCCCCTGATCAAAACTGCGATGTAACTTCTGGCTTCCTAGGTATAAAATGTCCTGATTGTGTGTACTCAAAAGAATTGGTGTCTGCCAGTTAAAACGATAAGGACGCTCCCCAAGACTGTGCTTGGGCTGAATATAGGTCTGCTCGTCTGAGGCCAAATCCAATCGGTAGTAATTACCGAATTGGTAGCCCGTAAAAACGATATTGTGGTCTCTATTGTCGACGGCCACTTGCATTCCATCCCCACCCATAATCATGGTGTAGGGATATTGACCCGATTGATGCCAACGAACACTTTCGACAGTCTTACTCGAGCCCTTCCAAACCCCATTGTCTTGTAATCCTCCATAAACATTGTATGGGGCTAAATGATCTGCGGCTACAGCATAAAACTGACCGACTGCGGGGGTATTGCACTTGATCCAATGCGCCCCGTTGTCGTAACTGATATTAAGTCCTCCGTCGTTGCCGTTGATTAAATGGTCTGGACGATTTGGGTTGATCCAAAGGGCGTGATGATCTCCATGCATGTTCGGGGCATCCAGACTCACAAAGCTTTGGCCTCCATCGTCTGAACGCAAGAGCGGCACGCCATATATGTAAATCGTATTGACATCCTGAGGACGCACGTGAATTTTTCCAAAATAATAACCATAAGAATAATACAGGTTATCCAAATAGCCGTTATGGGTTTTGGCCCATGATTTACCGCCATCGTCACTGCGATATACCTCGGCCCCGATTACAGGGGTGTCAAACAATTGGGCATTGGCATCGTACAAATAATCTTTTAAGGCCACAGGAGTGATCTTGCCTTTGGCTACCATTTTTTTGACAGAAGTTGCAGTATACTCTTTTGGAAATCCATTATTGCGTAAGAAATCCTCAAGGTCCTTGTCAGAAAGTTGGGCAAAATCTTGTTGGATCATGCCGTTAAAATCTTCAGCCTGAAGACCTTGGCGCTCTGATGAGGCTGTTGGTCTATGGCCTTGATTGTCCACTATGGCGTATAGGGTGTTTTGATCAAATACAGCAATCCCAATTCGACCTACTCCCTGACCCGTGGGGAAGCCAGAGGATTCGGTAGTCATTAATTGCCAAGTATCCCCCGCATCTGTGCTTTTGTAAATGCCACTTTTAGACCCACTGCCCTCAAAATGCCAGGCTTTACGATCCTTTTGCCAGGTTGCGGCGTAAATCACCTCAGGCGCCCCGGGCTGAGCAGTCATTTCTATAACGCCCGTATCCGAACCCACAAACAGCGTTTGCTTCCAGGACTCCCCTGCATCTGTTGATTTGTAAACCCCGCGCATGGTATTTTCTGAATAGAGGTGCCCCACCACTCCTACAACTAAATGATTTGGGTTGTTTGCATCCAACAAGATTCTGCTGATGTGATGCCCGTCTAAAAGGCCCATGGATTCCCAGGTGTTGCCGTGATCCTTTGACTTTAAAAGCCCTATCCCGGCATAAGAAGATCTCGAGGCATTCACCTCGCCAGTGCCTACCCAAATAATATCATTATTCCAATCCACGGCCAAAGCCCCGACATTTTGAGTCATGCTATTGTCTAATACCGGTTCAAAACTGGTCCCGTTATTTTTGGTATACCAAACCCCGCCACTGGCGTAGCCCACATAAAACTCTGTAGGGTCCTCAGGGTTTACCGCCAAATCAACTACACGACCACTCATGATTGTGGGACCGACATTACGCCAGGCCAAATTCTTGACTAAGGATTGCTCCCGCATGGCCTGCTTTTGTAATAAGGCTTGCTGAATGTCTGCAGCGGAAGTCGCTGGGGTTTGTGCCCAAATTGAGGAGAACCCCAATAAGGCGCACAACAAAACGGAAAATTGTCTCATGGAAATAAATTTTTCAGTGTCGCTAATCTAATTAAAAATGCCCTTTTGCCGTGAATTAAAATCGTTAATTTCTCCAGAGCGCACCTTAGAAAAGAGAGTATTTTGCCTATTTTTGACAGGATTAATCACACCGACTCATGAAATATAATCGCATAGACAAGAGCCTTTTTGAAATCAATCGCAAAAATTTTATGGCCCAGATGGCGCCCAAAAGCATTGCGGTCTTCAACAGTAATGATCAGTATCCGGTGAGCGCAGATACCTTATTGCCATTTGAGCAACATCGGGATATTTTTTATCTCAGCGGTGTGGATCAAGAGGAAAGCATTTTATTGTTGTTTCCTGATGCGGTGGAGCCAGAACATCGTGAAGTCCTATTTCTGCGTGAAACTAATGAGCATATTGCGGTTTGGGAGGGGGCAAAATTGACCAAAGCCGATGCGTTAGCCACAAGTGGAATTAAAACGGTTTATTGGTTGGATGCTTTTGATCGGGTCTTTTTTCAACTCATGACCCAAGCCAATACGATTTATTTTAACACAAACGAACACTACCGTCAATCGGTTCAAACTCAGACGCGCGAGGATCGCTTTATCGAGCAAACCAAAAAGAAATTTCCCGCACACAGCTGGGCCAAGAGTAATCCGATATTACAAAGCCTACGCGGGGTGAAGCATCCGGTTGAAATCGACCTCATCCAGCATGCCTGCGGCATCACTAATAAAGGATTTCGTAGGGTATTAGGCATGGTACAACCCGGGGTGTGGGAATATGAAATTGAGGCAGAATTTATCCATGAATTTATCCGGAATCGTTCTAAAGGCTTTGCTTACACCCCAATTATCGCCAGTGGGGGCAATAACAATGTGCTTCATTACATAGAGAATAACAAGCAATGTAATGACGGTGATTTACTCCTTCTTGATGTCGGAGCTGAATACGCCAATTACAGCAGCGATATGACCCGAACCATTCCCGTAAATGGGCGCTTTACCAAGCGTCAAAAAGCCGTGTATAATGCAGTTTTAAAGGTCAAAGAAGAGGCGACAAAACTTTTAGTGCCTGGGGCCTATTGGAAAGCCTATCATGTTGAAGTTGGCAAGCTTATGACCAGTGCACTTTTGGATTTAGGCCTGCTGGACAAAGCCGACGTACAAAACGAAAATCCAGAACACCCGGCCTACAAAAAATATTTTATGCACGGGACCAGTCATCATATGGGTCTGGACACCCATGACTATGGTTTGCTTTTTGAACCCATAACCGCCAATATGGTCTTTACGGTGGAACCAGGAATTTATCTGCCCGATGAAGGTTTTGGCATCCGACTTGAGGACGATGTGGTGGTGCAAACACAAGGAGCACCAATTAATCTCATGGGGGATATTCCGATTGAAGCTGATGAGATCGAGAGTCTGATGAATTCATAATTTATTTATAACATTCTCTACTGTGCTGCACTACCAGATTAAAGGACAAGGACCGGCCTTATTTTTATTGCATGGTTTTTTAGAAGATGGCCAAATCTGGGACGCCATTGTAGGCAAACTAAGCCACCAGTACCGCTGTATCCAAATTGATTTTCCGGGTTACGGGAAAAATAGGCTCCACGAGTTTCCCGATCGACTTGAGCCTTTGGCCGTCGCCCTAGAAGAGCTGCGCCAGCAATTATGCTTAGATGATTTCAGTATCGTAGGGCACTCCATGGGGGTCTATATCGGTTTGGCTTGGTTGGATTTCGCCCGGGTTAAACCAAAAGTATTTGTCTGCGTTAATGGCAATGTTTATCCGGACAGCCCTGAACGCCTTGTGGAGCGCAAACGCAGTGTTTCTCTGGTGTCACGCCACAAGGAAGCCTATGTTAAAATGGCGATTAGAGGCTTGTTTGCAGCCCAGCAAATACAGGGTTATACTGGCGAAATTGAGCAGCTAACGGCGCGTGCCTTGGGCAGTCCTAAATCCGCAATAATTCGCAGTATTGAGGCGATGAGCCTCCGTGAGGATCACCAAAAAACCCTCAGTGCTTACAAAGGGAGAAAACATATAATTGCGGGCACAAAAGACCCGTTATTTCCCTTGTCCTTGAGTCAACTTATGGCCCAACAAACCCAGGCAAATTTGCACCCCTATACAGGGAGCCATATGGGCTGGCTAGAAGCCCCTGAACTAATCTTGAGTGTTTTGGGCAGCGAGCGGATCCCATCCGCGAGCAATTAAGGGAATTTTTGTTTGTGCTCGGGTTATTAAGTGCACCCCCTCGCGTTCATGAGTCATGTGACCAATCACAGTGAAATTAGGATTTCCCTTGAGGTTCGGATAATCTTTTTGGTTTATAGTAAACAGTAATTCATAATCTTCGCCACCATTCAGGGCTATGGTGGTGCTGTCCATATTAAATTCTTCACAGGTACTGATTACTTGTGGATCTAATGGAATATGTTCCTCATAAACGACGGCTCCTAATTTAGAGGCTTTGGTAAGATGTATGGTTTCTGATGACAGACCATCACTGACATCGATCATTGCAGTGGGCTGAATACCGAGATCATTCAAAAGGCCAATCACATCTGTTCGGGCTTCCGGTTTAAGTTGACGCTCCACCAGGTAGGTATACGGAGTCAAATCTGGTTGATTATTAGGATTAACCTGAAAAACCTGTTTTTCACGCTCAAGAACTTGTAGGCCCAAATATGCCGCCCCAAGATCTCCAGTCACCACAATTAAATCGTTTTCTTGAGCGCCACTTCTTTTAACAATACGCGACGGTTTTGCAATCCCTATAGCCGTGACACTAATGACCAATCCCGTAATCGATGAAGTTGTATCTCCGCCAATTAAATCCACTTTATAAACATTACAGGCCGTGGCAATACCTGAGTACAATTCTTCTAGGGCTTCAAGCGGGAAACGATTGGAAACTGCAATAGAGACCGTGATTTGTTTTGGGGTGGCATTCATCGCACAAAGATCACTTACATTAACCGCTACTGACTTGTATCCCAAATGCTTAAGGGGCATGTAGGCCAAATCAAAATGTATGCTTTCAATCAATAAATCAGTCGTTACGACCTGCTGGTGTCCCGTCGGTGTTTTAATCAGTGCAGCATCGTCTCCTACACCAAGAACCGTTTCTTTATGATGTATTTTAAAAGATGACGTAAGATGCTCAATTAAGGGGAATTCGCCGATAGCAGACAATGGGGTGCGGGAATCGTCTTTAGGACCAAACATAGGCATGATTTAGGGGGCAAAGGTACGGAATAGGATATTTAATGCCGCTAATCCACCGGATGTAACTGACATTTATCATGCGGCATTAACACTATCCTTAACATTATTTCATTAGTTTTACCCGCAAATTATTTCCAATTAATTCAAACGTTAAAAATGCGACTTTACACAGCCCTTTCTTTTATTTTGATGTCTTTTGCGGTTATCGCCCAGCCATGCTCTGGTGGAATGGCCGGAGGATACCCTTGCGATGGTTATGACCTCTTGTCTCATATCCCCCTGTCCACCTTTAATGCAGGTTCTGCAAATGACTCTTGGGGCTGGACAGACCCACAAACCGGCAAGGAATACTCTTTGGTAGGCCTAAACAATGGAACAGCATT
>CALJFV010000221.1 GCA_938074515.1 uncultured Flavobacteriaceae bacterium | reverse complement strand
TTTTTTCAAAAAAATCTCGCTGCTCTTTGGATAAAGTTTTAGGCGTCCATACGTTAAGATGAACCAATAAATCTCCTACGCCGTATCCTTGGACACTCGGAATCCCTTTACCGCGTAATCGGAGAATTTTTCCACTTTGAGCCCCTGGGTCAATTTTGATGCGCACCTTTCCGGAAACCGTTTCAATTTCTTTAGAGGTTCCCAAAACGGCATCAGATATACTGACGTATAAATCGTAGTGTAAATTGTCCCCTTCTCGTTGCAGTAGCGGGTGCTCTTCTTCTGTAATCGCAACGATCAAATCTCCTGAAATACCTTGACCAGGCGCGTCATTACCTTTACCTGAAACCTTGAGTTGCATTCCATCAACTACCCCAGCCGGTATTTTTATTGAGACCGTCTCTTCACTGACGATCATTCCCTCGGCGTCTGCTTCGGCAGGTCTATGATCCAATATTTGACCCGCGCCGCGACAAGTACCACAAGTCGCCGCCGTTTGCATGCGACCCAAAATGGTATTTTGAATCTTGGTAACCTGTCCTTGACCTTGACATGTACTACAGGTGCGGTAAGTGGTCCCTGGCGCCTGTTTTTTGCGTTTGACCTTAATTTTTTTCTCAACGCCCTGAGCGATTTCTTCAAGGCTTAAACTCACCCGAATACGAAGATTACTCCCCTTGGCGCGGCGCTGACTGCCGCCAAATCCACCACCGAATCCACCCCCAAAAGCGCCCCCGAAAATATCTCCAAACTGACTGAATATGTCATCCATATTCATGCCGCCTCCACCAAAACCACCGCCTTCAAAAGCTTGATGACCGAATTGATCGTAACGTGCTTTTTTATCCGGATCACTGAGTACTTCATAGGCCTCAGCAGCCTTTTTAAATTTTTCTTCGGCCTTTGCGTCTCCCGGGTTTTTATCAGGATGATATTCAATGGCCTTCTTGCGATAAGCCTTTTTTATTTCACCGGCACTAGCCCCCTTTGAAATACCTAATATTTCGTAAAAATCTTCTTTCATACTATTGTCCGATTACTACCTTGGGATAGCGAATAATTTTTTCACCCAGCATATACCCTTTTTCAATTACATCAATGATTTTTCCCTTCATTTCCTGGGTAGGTGCAGGAATTTGCGTAATCGCCTCATGCAAATCAGCATCGAAAGTAGCTCCAGCCTGAGTTTCGATCAAGGCTAAGCCTTTTTGTTTAAGTGTTTCAAAGAATTTATTGCGAATAAGCATCACCCCTTCAAGTAAGGCATCATCTGATTTTTCAAGTTCCTTTAAGGCCCGATCGAAATCATCCAATACCGGAAGTAAGGCAACCATGACATCATGACTCGCGGTCTTAAATAATTCAATACGCTCCTTGCTCGTGCGCCGTTTATAATTCTCAAACTCGGCAAATAATCTAAGATAACGATCCTTTTCTAAGGCCAAAGCCTCTTCAGTTGATTGCTTTGATGAAGTTTCAGTATTGGTATCTTCGGCATCTCCATTGCTCTGATCAGCCGCATTATTCTGATTTTGGCCCTGTTCTGCGCCCTCTAGAGGCGCTTCAGGACTTTCTTCTTGGGCTTTTTTAGTTTTTTTACTCATCGACTTTAAAAATAATTAACTCCTTTTCAGAAGCAAATTTATTGCCACAACAAGTAAAATGTCAAAATGTCACTATTTCAATAAATCACTAACCGCTTGGCGAATGTTTCCAAATTTAAAATCAAATTTGGCCTGCATTAAAATTTCAGGCATGACCCAGTGACTATCGAGAACCAGTGAGGAGCGTTCACCGAGCATAAATCGCAAGGCCCAGGCTGGCACAGCGGGTAACCAAAGTTTTCTTCTCAGGTGTTGGGCCAAAACTTGGGTCATTTTTTCTTGAGTCACAGAGGTTGGGGCAACGGCATTTATGTTTCCCGAAAATTCATTGTCGATAATCCACAGATAAGCCTGAACTAAATCATCAATATGAATCCATGACTGGTATTGTTTTCCCGAACCTAACACGGCCCCCATTCCCAATTTAATGGGCCTGAGAATTTGCGGGAGCACACCGCCTTCACGGGCCAAAACCAATCCTGTGCGTACCGCAGCAGTAGTCACATTTTTACTGTGTCCTTTGTGCGTGGCGGTTTCCCATTGACGAACCACTTCAGCCAAAAAACCTGAACCAAAGGTTTGGTCTTGGTCATTATAATTCAGTGAATAAGAAGAGGCATAGCCCGAAATACCACTTGCTCCGACGTAATGAACTTTCTGATCCTGGTGTTTCAGCGCAAGCTTTAAGGTCTTTGCCGTATCCAAACGGCTTTGTAAAATCTCGTTTTTATGCTTTTTAGTCCAAGGTAAAGACACTGAAGCGCCCGCTAGATTAATCACTACAGAAACACCATCCAGAGCTTCTTTGGGACAAAAGTGATTTTTGGGATCCCAATAAAATCCTTGGGCCCCATCGAGACTATTTTTCTTGTTGTGATCTGAGGTTAAAAAACGCACCTCATCACCGCGTACAAGAAGTGCCGCAACCAAATGTTTTCCAATTAAACCTGTTGCTCCAGCGATCAGTAACCTCATTTTTTTTTATTTGTGGCGAAGTTAAGATAACCCCCGCATTTAGCCAACGGTAATGGGGTGTCAATTGCGTTAAAAAACAGTCTTAATTGTTAAATTTTCGTCGCTCGGAGCATCTCACGTTTCCCAGGAGGACCTGGCAGTCGCTCTACTTGAAAGCCCACCTCCTTCAGCGCGCGACGTACACTGCCTTTGGCAGCATAGGTGACAAAAATCCCCCCCGTTCGGAGGGCTTTATATAGT
>CALJFV010000220.1 GCA_938074515.1 uncultured Flavobacteriaceae bacterium | reverse complement strand
TGAGCGATGATTTGGACCCTAATTTTATTGACCCTGACCGTATTGTGGATTATTTTGGGCACAACAAAGTTCAAGCTTCATCCATTTTTTGTCCTCCTTTGGGCCGCAATTGGGCTAGGGCTTTTGGCACAAATTCCCGGTAAAGACCTTATTCCTCTTATTGCAAAGGGTTTCGGCAAAACCTTTGAGAATATTGGCCTGCTCATTGTTTTTGGAACACTCATCGGTATTTACCTCGAACAATCAGGAGCCACACAATCTATAGCCCGTAGTTTGTTAAAAATACTCAGCAGATTACCTGTGCCTTATGCAGTCAGTGCTATTGGTTATATTGTGGCCATTCCCGTATTCTGCGATTCGGCTTTTGTTATTTTATCGGCCCTAAACAAAACCCTTGCCCAAGAGAGTAAAACCCCGAGACTGGCCTTGACCATAGCCTTATCTACTGGGCTCTTTGCGCCTCATGTTTTGGTGCCGCCAACCCCTGGCCCTTTGGCCGCAGCAGCGCAACTCGAATTACAAAATCTGGGCTTACTCATTGTTTTGGGCGGACTAGTCGCCCTTATTTTGGTCGTAGTCGGGGCGCTTTATGCTCAATATCTTGCCAAAAAAATAAAGGCGATGCCTGAATTTGATGCAGCAAATACCACACGAAACATTACTGCAAAACACGGGCAAAAGCCATCCATTTCCAGTGGCGAGAATCACGACTCAGCCTCTAATGAGGAATCTATAGACCTAGAATTGGGTCATGCCCAGGGCTTGCCCGGACTCTTTCATGCGCTAAGCCCGATTTTCGTCCCCATTGTTTTGATGGCCCTAGGAAGCATCCTTAAGTTCACTGGTTTGAATCTCGGTGTATTCGAAAACATAATGTTAATGCTTAGCTCGCCAGAGGCAGCTTTACTGATCGGATTACTCTTGGCCATGAGCCTGAAAATAGCCAAGCCAAGAAATCAGTCTAAGGATAAACTTATTGAACAAGGGCTGAAAATCGCCGCACCCATTTTGCTCATTACCGCCATGGGCGGAGCCTTAGGGAGTGTAATTAAGGAACTTCCTCTAACGCAATACCTCAGCGCTTTTGACGGGCTTGAACACTTCGGACTGATTCTGCCTTTTGGTATCGCCGCATTACTTAAAACAGCCCAAGGATCTTCCACAGTAGCGATCATTACCACTGCCTCAATTATTTTCCCCATTTTATCCCAACTCGGATTGAGCTCAGAGCTGGACAAAGTATGGGTCATTATCGCCATAGGAACGGGTTCTATGACCGTCTCTCATGCCAATGATTCATACTTTTGGATTGTCTCTCAAATGGGGGAAATCGATGTTAAGACCGCCTATAGACATCATACTTTTGCTACCTTATTACAGGGGGTGACTGGTCTTTTTGTTGTCCTAGGCCTTAAATGGCTAACAAGTATTTTGACCTAAATAATGTCATACAAAACCTTGCTCTAATTTTACGGTAGAAAGATAGAGTTTAGTCCTCTCGGTCTCCCAAGTGGTCAACTCACCCGAAAGACACATTTGCTCGAGATCAGCGCTGGCCTTTTTCCGCGAAACGCCACTTAAATAAAGATATTCTTTAAAGCTCATGCTAGGATAACGGGTAAATAAATCCCGAATATCTCTACTGTAATTGAACAACTTCAAATTTGGATTCAATTCTTGAAGGGTTTTTTGCAAAACAGAATAATCATTTTCTCCAACTAAGCGCCTGGTTTCTCCCCGGTGATTTGAAAAAATTAGGGTGGGCAAGAACTCAACATTCAGCTCATTGCACAGCGCAATATCTTGAAAAAAATTATCCTTAGCATCACCTTCTATATCCCGGACAATTTGAGCGGCATCCAAGGCCGAAGACAGTGCAATCCTGTATAGCAATCCTTTATCGATAATGTCCTTTTGGGCTACAAACAAGGCCTCTCGGATTTTTCTCAAAAAGATAATGGCTTTCTCAGGGTTCTGCAACTGAGCCGCTTTAAAGGCAATCGATGGCGGATAAGACGAAGGCAGTGGATCAGTTCTCCATATTTCGCCATTGATGGGCATTTCAGATTTTGCTTCAACCTCCTCCCAGTGCACCGCCACTTGCTTAGGTTCGGTTATCCCATGCCTATTGTATTCGTGCCATTTGGGAAGCAGCCCTCCCATGCGATAATCAATTTCAATTTGATGACCGTATTCCAATTCTAATTTCCGTAACTGTGGTTGAATTGCCCAGCAAGTCGAACAAATAGGGTCTGTAAAATAGACGATTTGAATCCGCTGGTCCACAGGAGGCCTTTTTATTTTAACCGAACTCCTTTTGACCAGTGGTATTTTTTGACCTTCCAAAGGGTTGCTTTGAGGCTGCAGAAATTGGTCCTTTAGTTTGCGCCCAAAAGAAATTTGAGCCTCAACCTCTAAGGCTCTTTTTTTATAAAATTGCCCAAAAATACGATCCAAATCCTCTAAACTCGGCTGCTTAAGTGATGCCCTTGGCAACACGTTTACTAAAGCTAAAGAATCGAGTAGTGCGTTCGTGGTTCCCGAACTTGAAAATGGCAAGGCGACATGAGCCGAATCCCCAATGAGCACTGCATTGGCTTTATGGAATTCTGGCATAAGATCAAAATCTCGGGTCTTCCAAATATAGGTATCTTCATAGGTTTGTAGGGCGATGATCTCTTGGACAAAATCAGGAAAATCAGCCAGCAAATGCTCGGCCATAGCTCTGTGATTATCTTCTTGAATGCCGGCCTCTGCAATGATTTTTGGATCAAATTGAATTACTGTGATGAGCTCATTTTTAGCCGCGGGTAGGACCCCAAAGGCAATGCTTTTTTCTCGATGCTGGAATTTTTTAAATTGACCTTTTAGCTGGGTGTACTTTTTTGGATCAACCACAAAACCCAGAAGTTCAAAAGTAAAAATCGTTGAAAATTGCGTGGGGCCAAAAAGATTTTGTCGCAACTTTGAATTGAGTCCATCGGCCCCGATGAATAAATCCGCTTCCACCCAATTGCCATTGGTCAGCCGCGCCGTGATGATTTTCTGATTGTCCCACTGAAAAGATTCAAACGCGTGATCGTGAATCACTTCATGTTCATCCAGCGCCTGATACAGATAACGAATCACCTCATTTCTTTTAAAACAGCGCCATGGCATAAGACGAATCGCCTTGACCTCTTCATTACTCTGAGAAAACAACTGAAAATATTGTACCGGCTCCCCCATGGAATCAAAAACGCTGCTCTGGCCCAAGTTGGCCAATAAATCTAAGCCATCATCATGCATCAAAAATGCATTGCCTCGATCATTCATTTTGGGACTTCGCTCGAAAACCTGCACAGTATGCCCTTGCTTTTTGAGCAATATCGCTGCCGATAAGCCCGCTATCCCTGCACCAAATACTGCAATCTTCATGATCTTAAGAATTTATCAATGCGCCCAAGAGCCTGGTCTAAAAGGTCATATGACGTAGCAAAACTCAGCCGAATAAACCCCTCAGCCCCATCACCAAACCACTTAGGAAGACCCGGAACCACAGCGACTTTTGCTTTTTCAATTAATTGTTTTTGCAATTCGGAGGCTGTAAAACCCGTCTTTGAGATGTTAGGAAATAACACATAACAGCCCTGAGGTGCGCGACAAGTAACGCCCGGCATTGCATTGAGGCGCTCTACGGAAAAATCCCTCATCTCATGTAAATGATTGACGAATTCTACAAGCCAGTCTTGGGCCTCATTCAAGGCCGCTTGTGCCGCGATTTGTCCTAAAACATTGGTGCCATGCACTGTAGATTGATGCAGCGAGTGGGTAAAAATCGTATCGAAAATTCTTTGGTTAGGCATTAAGATACTACCGACACGTAGTCCTGCTAATCCATAGGATTTACTGTAACCCGTTACTGTAATTGTTCGATCAAAAACATCATTCATCCTAGAAAATGCATTGAACTTATTTGGCGCAAAAACAATATCGCTCCATATTTCATCTGATAAAACCATAAGTTCCTCGTGGCCCAAAACAATTTCAGCTAGAGCCTCTAACTCAGCTTTTGTAAAAACTTTTCCGGTAGGGTTTAATGGGTTACAAAGGCAAATAAGTTTTGTCTTTGGGGTGATTAAGGCATTGAGCTCCGAAAAATCAATAGTATTATCAGTCTGAGGTGTTTTAAAAGAAACGGCTTTGGCCCCGACCTGCTCTACTGAATATTTGAATAAAAAGTCTACAGGATCAAAAACAATAACTTCGTCGCCGGGTTTGAGCAGTGCGCTACAGATCAAATAAATACCAAAGGCGGCGCTGTCTACTGGTAAAATATATTCAGGCTTGTAATCTACCTGATTCTTTCGCTTGTAATCCCCCGAAACAGCCTGTCTAAAAGACAGTAGTCCCTCGGCAGGGCCATAGCTCAAATAACCCCCTTTAACATAATCCAATAAAGCCTCTTTGATGGGCGGGGCGACAGGAAAATCAGGATCAGCAGCAGTCAAAGGGATTACATCCTGTGGTAAAGTCGCCCAACGCAGATTATAGGCGCGCTGGGTAAGAAGGCTTAGGTCTACGTCTTTGGGATTGAACATACCGGGGCAAATGAGCTCAAATATAATAATATTTAATACCTCTTCCGATAATCGTCATATAACTTCGATAAAATGTATTGATGTGTTATGACTATCCTACAAATTACCAAGTCTCAAATTAGTCTTTACAGACCAAGCATCTGCTGTTTCAGGCTGTTTTGGGCGGGTTTGTCTCCCAGCCAAATAGCAAATAGTGCTTGCTTGAACGGCAGACCAGTAAAACTGCCGCGGACTTGTCCATTTTTAGAAAGTATTGTACCCTTTTCAGGGCGATAACTCAGCAATATTTCGTCATTTGGCTCGAAGGCATCCGAGAGAAATTCTTTAAAGCTTTGGATATCTCTTGGGGAATATTTCCCCACGGATGTATTGTCAAAGCCTTCTTCTAAAGCCTCAATAAAACGATCTCGCGTGACCAGGCCAGAGGCAATCACAATGCGAATCGCCATAGGAGTATCGCCTAGGATAATCTTATCCGCATCCCTGCTTTTCTGGGGTAAATACAAGGCCCCGACATACAGGTCCAAAAATCCTAATTTCTCGCGGAGTCCGCCCCCATTGAACTCCATCTCGGCTCCACTAATTGACAACTTTTCAGGAAAGTCAATGCCTTCGATATTTTTGACTTGTGCCTGAACAGACCATAAACCAAGAAAAAGCAAAAGGGTAATATAGAACTTTATTGTTTTCATGATATAAGTTTGTGAAAATACACTATTGCTTTTC
>CALJFV010000219.1 GCA_938074515.1 uncultured Flavobacteriaceae bacterium | reverse complement strand
CCCTTAAATTCACCGTATTTATAACCAAAATAATACCACAATCCAGAACCGCACTTGTGACGCAGCCATTGTTGAACGATTGCCTTATCATAAAGCTCAGGATAAACCACATGCTCCCCTTTAACGGGTTCCATTGGGTGGGTCATCAGCAGTGATTTAAATTCTAAATAGAGATTTTCAGTATCGTTATACTGATGGTGTTCCTCCATAAATTCAATGGCTAATTTTGATTTGCCATTATAAAATTCTTTGATTTGAAAAAAGGTCAACCCTTCGTATTCCTCTTCAAGGTATTCTTTGAGCCCGGGAAGCCACATTTTTGAGCGCAGTAAAATTTCAATAATCTCCCTGAAATAATGCATTTTTTGGGTAAAAACACTCAGCGTTTCGATGGCTTGCATTCTTGTGTTTTTGTGAAATACTGCAGCTATGGCTAGATAGACCATAAGTAAGGCGGAAAGACCAGCACTGATCCCGATCATCAGTGGCGCATGACGGTCTAGGGTCAGCGCTATGGCCGGATCCACATCCAGCATATGACGCGTCACCATGAACAAGGACACCGCGACCAGGCCACTTATTGCCAAAGGCAAAGTGTTCAAGGTACGTGATATGGAAATTCGCTTGGCCATTTAATTATTTTCAGGTGCTATTCTTTTAAAGACACACCAGTCCAATTGAACAAAGATACGGGTTTTGGCTGATTAATGTAGTATTTTACCTACAAATACATGCTCAGTCGCCTCAGAAACCCAGAGCAGTGTCATCGCCTCTAGGGTCAGCCCCCGCCTCCAAAACGCCATTTGGATGACGCATTATCGCGTCAACTTTACCTATGATTCTGTGTTCTTTTTGTATGGTTTTATAACCTTTTTGCTCAAGTGAGTCAAGCAATTGAGCATCGAACCCTTCCGACTCAAACTGGAGTATATCTGGCAGCCATTGATGGTGCATACGCGGCTGATTTACCGCTGTTTGCATGCCCATATCGAAATGATGTGTATTGAGAATAATTTGCAGGACTGTGGTGATTATGGTCGATCCCCCGGGGGTCCCTAAAACTTGCCAAAGTTGTCCTTGCCTGGTGACTATGGTTGGGGTCATAGAACTCAACATCCTTTTGCCGGGGGCGATCGCGTTGGCCGCGCCTCCAACCAAACCAAACATATTGGGTGTCCCCGGCTTTGCGCTAAAGTCATCCATTTCGTTATTGTAGAAGAATCCTAATTCGGGATCGAATAATTTTGACCCATAAGCTCCATTTATTGTTGTGGTCACCGAAACCGCATTGCCCATGGGGTCTACAATAGAGTAGTGGGTGGTCTCATCGCTTTCATGCCCGATCAAAGGACCATGAGATATGTCCTCAGATGAAGTGGCCCAATCAGCGTCAAACGAGGTCATTTTTTGATCTAAATACGAACGACTGAGTAATTTTTGTGTTGGTATGGAAATAAAATCAGGATCTCCCAAATAATGACTTCGATCGGCATAAGCTCTTCGTTCGGCCTCAGTGAGATGTTGGATGTAAAGGGCGCTATTATGGGCTAAATCCCCTAAGTTGTAGGATTCGAGCATGCCCATAATTTGTCCCAGGCAAATACCGCCACTCGAAGGAGGCCCCATAGAAGTAATGGTCAAATCTTGATAGTGAAAACTTACTGGGTCCCGCCAATAGACTTTGTATCGTTCAAAGTCCTCACTTTGAATCACACCCCCATGGGCCTGAATATAATGGCTCATGTGCTCGGCCATTACGCCCTTGTAAAAGGCCTCTTGGCCTTGATCTCTTAACTGTCTGAGCGTTTTAGCTAGGGCTAAATTTTTTATGGTATCCCCTGGATTTATTTCTTGAGTATAAAGTGTTTGGATACCGGTAGTTTGTGTGATGATGTCCCGGTATTGCGCCAAGCGTTCACTTTGTTTTTGGGTTACGACATAACCATTTTCAGCTAGCTCAATAACTGGATTTATTAGCGCCTCTACCGACAGCAGACCGAATTTTTTATGGGCTTCAAAGATGCCTTTGATCGTGCCCGGAACCGCGATCGAGCCTCCTCCTAAAGTACTTTTGGCTGTGTCGTGATTGCCCAGGCTATCTAAAAACATATCGCGATGCGCCGCTGAGGGAGCCATTTCCCTGTAGTCCAAACTTCCTGTTGAACCGTCAGCAAGTCGATAAACCATAAATCCACCACCACCTAAGTTGCCGGCATAGGGGTAGACCACAGCTAAAGCCAATTCCGTGGCAAACATGGCATCAAAGGCATTTCCCCCTTGAGCCATAACAGACAAACCTATGGCAGAAGCTTCTTTTCGCGCAGAGACGACCATGGCATTTTCTGCCGTGACGCCAAGTATATCAGATGTTAATGGGCTTTTTGGTTGACATCCTAAACTGAAAAATATGATTATTGCGCCAGTGCACAAATAGCGCTTTAAAGACTGTAGTATCATGTGCATGAAGCTAATAAAACTTTTTAATTGTGTGCCAAAATTAATGGCCCTTTTTATGGTGATTAAGGTTGGCCCTTTTGCCACAAAGACCTAGAGCGTTAGTCGTTTTAATTCGGCCGAGGCCATTTTTTGAAGCATTTTAAAAAAATCATAAAACTCCGATTGGAATAAATGATAATGTTCTTGAAGCTCTACTGTGGCTTGATCCATATTTGAACGGCCCTTGGTACGCCGATTCATTTGGCCCAGAATCTTGTTTAAGCCTTCAATATTTTGATATTGAATCAACCAATTTTGGCTGATCATGTAGGGGATTAAGTGCTGGGTTCGTTCGGGTGTCGTTTCCTTGTATTGATTGAGGACTTGGTAAAATTGTTGCGCAAATTCCTCTAGAGGTTGATGGTGAAATTCGCTCCAATTGGCCGCCAAAAAATGATCGTAAAACATGTCCATAATCACCCCTGAGTAATGACCAAATTGTTTGCCGTGTAATCGTCTTTTACTTTGGCGAAATACAGGATGGGCATCCGTATAACTGTCGATTAAACGGTGTAAAATTATTCCCGACTGTACTTTTGGGTTGAAATTTCTAAACTTGTTCCCTTTTACGGCATCGGCCATAAAATTGCCGAGTTGTACTTCAGGGTCTTCGCCCGAGAGATAAATATGTGCCAGAAAATTCATGCCTTAAAATTATAGAAAAAATAATGCCCAGATAATGCGTAATTTTGGCGTTAGAATAAATTCGATAAACACTATTATGACCCTGATTAAGTCAATTTCTGGAATTCGTGGAACCATCGGCGGTTCTGTTGGTGAAAATTTAACTCCGGTTGATGCAGTGAAATTTGCGGCCGCCTATGGACAATGGTTAAAAGGAGAATATCCGCAAGGTCCTTATAAGGTGGTCATTGGTCGTGATGCCCGCCCTTCGGGTGACATGATTCAATCTTTGGTCATGCATACTTTAATTGGCCAAGGCATTAATTTAATTGATTTAGGCCTTTCTACCACCCCCACCGTAGAAGTTGCGGTTCCAATAGAATCGGCCCAGGGAGGTATTATTTTGACGGCAAGTCATAATCCCAAACAGTGGAACGCCTTAAAATTGCTGAATCATAAAGGAGAATTTCTAGATGCTGCGGCAGGGGCTTCTATTCTAGAGATCGCACAAAACGAAAGTTTTGAATTTAGTGAAGTGGATCAACTCGGGGTGATCACCCCAAACGATACTTATATAGATAAACATATTGACGCTATTTTAGCCTTACCTCTTGTGGATGCCTCTGCGATCAAATCTCGTGGTTTCCGAGTAGTGGTGGATGCGGTTAATTCTACAGGAGGAATAGCGGTTCCAAGATTACTCAATGCTTTGGGCGTTGAGACCGTTGAGATTCACTGCACCCCTAACGGTCAATTCCCGCATAATCCCGAGCCGCTAAAAGAACATTTGAGCGATTTGATGGAAGCCGTGGTTCACCACAAGGCCCATATGGGTTTTGTCGTTGATCCTGATGTTGATCGATTGGCTATTGTGGATGAACACGGAGCGATGTTTGGTGAAGAGTACACGCTCGTCGCGGTGGCGGATTATGTATTGTCAAAAACTCCGGGAGATACCGTGTCTAATCTTTCTTCCTCGCGGGCTTTGCGTGATGTGACTCAGTCCAAAGGAGGGCGTTATCAAGCGAGTGCTGTGGGTGAGGTCAATGTGGTCACCTTGATGAAAGAAACCTCGGCGGTCATCGGTGGAGAGGGTAATGGGGGCATTATTTACCCCGAGTTACATTATGGCCGGGATAGTTTAGTTGGTATTGCTTTGTTTTTAAGTCATTTGGCCCATCTAAATGTCCCCGTAAGTACTTTGAAAGCGAGTTATCCATTTTACGCCATGAGTAAAAATAAAGTAGCCTTGACCCCTGATTTGGATGTCGATCAACTCATGCAGACCATTGCACAAACCTATCAGACTACGGAATCGGTCAATACGGTCGACGGGGTGAAAATTGATTTTGAAAATTCTTGGGTCCATTTACGCAAGAGTAATACAGAACCGATAATCCGAATATACACTGAGGCAACAGATCAGCAAAGTGCTGATGATTTGGCACTACGGTTTGTAAATGAGCTTAAACAGTTGGCCGGTATTTAGGTCATTAGAAGGCCTTTCAAAGGTGTGTTGTCAGGGGTCACCCCATGAGTTTTTGAAATTCTGGGTGGTGTTTCCAACGCTTGTGAGACCATAGGTAAAATTGAGGCTCTTTTCGAATTTGTTCTTCCAAGGCCTTGATGAATTTACGCGTAATCGCCCCGGGTTCTTCAGCATTAGCGTCCTCGCTGATGGGAACAACCGTACCTTTGTAATGTCCGCGTTTGATCTTTTCTATTTTTAAATAAATTAGGGCGTAATTCATTTTGCGTGCCATATCCTCCGTTCCTGTAAAAAACGGAGTTTGATGGCCTAAGAAATCAAAACTATGTCGAAATGATTTTGATTTTGGGGATTGATCAGAAATGATCATGGTCATGGTTTTTACGCCTTTTTCATTACACTGATTTAGGTATTGACGTATTTCCTTATTTGGAACCAAAAGGCCTTCAAAACGCCCTCTAATGCCTCTGACTAGTCGATCGAAGTGAGGGTTTTTTAATTTTTTATAAACCCCGATCCCATGAAAGGGAACCAGCATGGGCATCATAAAACTCCATTCCCAACTCGCGTAATGACCACACATAATAAAGGTGCTCAGGCCCTTTTGATGCAATTCATCACAATATTCGAGATTTTCATAGACAAATCGTTGCCGCAATTCTTTTTCTGAAATTGTAAGACTCTTAAGACTCTCTACTATTAAATCACACATGTGTCGAAAATAGAGTTTACTCATGCGCTGATACTCTTTGGCAGATAGGCCTGGCAGAGCCATTTTTAGATTGGCGACAACTACGTTTTTTCGATAACCAACGATATAGTACAATAAGTAGTAACAAAAGTTTGAGATACCGTATAAGACCCAGAAAGGCAATTTTGATAAAAGCCAAAGGATGGGATAAAGGAGGAAGTAAAGGAGTTGATCCATACAGAGTGTAAAACTAAAGAATTTTCTGGCCTGATTTATGTTTTGTCAGGCACATAATTCAAATGGCACGTCAAAGCTACCACTCTTGGGTCATGCGTTACTGACAGGCTGTCAGATGACCTGTAATGGCATGAAACTTGACTTAAACACTCCGAAATAAATCGCAATCCTTAATTGTTAAGATAAATATTATGAGTAAAATAATTGGAATAGACTTAGGAACTACCAATTCATGTGTCTCTGTAATGGAGGGTAGTGAACCTACTGTGATCCCCAATGCAGAGGGTAAGAGAACCACACCATCGGTTATTGCCTTTGTTGAGGGTGGAGAAATAAAAGTTGGTGATCCGGCCAAAAGACAGGCGGTGACGAACCCAACTAAAACCATTTCTTCCATTAAACGATTCATGGGGAATAAGTACTCAGAATCGTCTCAAGAAGCAAAAAGAGCGGCTTATAAAGTGGCTAAGGGAGATAATGACACGCCTCGAGTTGATATTGATGGTCGTTTGTATACGCCCCAAGAACTCAGCGCGATGATTCTTCAGAAAATGAAGAAAACTGCTGAAGATTATATTGGCCAAGAAGTGAGTCGTGCAGTCATTACTGTACCGGCTTATTTTAATGACAGTCAGCGTCAAGCTACTAAAGAAGCTGGAGAAATCGCTGGATTAAAAGTAGAGCGCATTATCAATGAGCCTACTGCGGCAGCTTTGGCTTATGGTTTGGACAAAAAGAATACCGATCAAAAAATTGTTGTGTTTGACTTTGGTGGAGGAACTCATGACGTTTCAATCCTGGAGTTAGGGGATGGCGTGTTTGAGGTATTGGCTACCGACGGGGATACCCACTTGGGAGGAGACGATGTTGATCAAAAAATCATCAATTGGCTTGCCGATGAATTCCAAAGCGAAGAGCAAATGGATTTGCGTCAAGACCCAATGGCTCTACAGCGTTTGAAAGAAGCTGCTGAAAAAGCCAAAATCGAATTATCTTCTTCGGCCCAAACGGAAATCAATTTACCCTATGTTACGGCTACTGCGAGTGGTCCAAAACACTTAGTTAAAACTTTGAGTCGTGCGAAATTTGAGCAACTCATCGAAGATTTGGTAAAGCGTACCATCGCTCCTTGTGAAAAGGCGATGAAAGCCGCTGGACTGAGTAAAAGTGATATCGACGAGATCATTTTGGTGGGTGGATCTACGCGAATCCCAGCAGTACAACAAGCTGTAGAGAAGTTCTTTGGAAAAGCGCCCAACAAGGGGGTAAATCCTGATGAAGTTGTGGCCATTGGTGCTGCAATTCAAGGGGGAGTTTTGACAGGAGACGTAAAGGATGTACTTCTTTTGGACGTCACTCCGCTTTCTCTGGGAATTGAAACAATGGGAAGTGTAATGACCAAATTAATTGAGGCCAATACGACCATTCCAACCAAAAAGAGCCAGGTGTTCTCTACGGCAGCGGATAATCAACCAAGTGTAGAAATCCACGTGCTTCAAGGGGAACGTCCTATGGCTGGAGACAACAAGACCATCGGTCGTTTTCACCTAGATGGTATTCCGCCAGCGCCAAGAGGCACGCCTCAAATTGAAGT
>CALJFV010000218.1 GCA_938074515.1 uncultured Flavobacteriaceae bacterium | reverse complement strand
AATGAAAATTTTAATGCAGGCAATTTCGTGAAAATATATCTAAATGCTCTTTCAAAACTTTATTTTTGTCATTCACTAACCGTACTATCGGGTTGATTTGTAAATAATATGGCTCAAACTACGAACACCATTTTAATGATTCGCCCTGCAGTTTTTCGCTCCAATGAAGAAACCGCAGTCAATAATTACTTTCAGAATTCATTGAACTTATCGGCCGAAAAAGTCATTGATTTGGCGAGACAGGAGTTTGATGCGTTTGTTTTGCAACTGCGTGAAAAAGGAGTTAAGGTTATTGTTGTGGATGATGATCCCGCCTTGGATACTCCGGATTCAATTTTTCCCAATAACTGGATTAGTTTTCACAGTAACGGAAGCGTGGCCCTGTATCCAATGTTTGCCGAGAATCGTCGTCGAGAACGCCGTGAAGAGGTCCTCGAAGCAATAGAAAATGAGGGTTTTGTCATCCGAGAAATTATGGATTACACCGAGGCTGAGCAGGAAGGAGTGTTTTTGGAAGGAACTGGAAGCATGATTTTAGATCGAGTCAATCACACGGCTTATTGCGCCTTATCTCCTCGAGCCGATAAAGACTTATTTCTAGAATTCTGTGAAGATTTTGACTATTACCCCATCGTATTCAATGCCTTCCAAACCGTAAATCAAAAGCGGGTTTCAGTATATCATACCAATGTGATCTTATGCTTAGGACATGATTTTGGGGTAATTTGCCTATCGTGTATTGACGATGTTCAACAGCGCAAAATGGTTGTGGCTCAGCTCAACGCTGATCACAAGGAGATCATTGATATAACGGAGGAGCAAATGCATCAATTTGCGGGAAATATGTTACAAGTCAAAGGCCTTGGAGACCGCTCCTTCATCGTTATGAGTCAAAGCGCCATGGATAGTTTAACTCTTGAGCAAAAAAACACCTTGCAAAAGCATGGAGAATTACTCGCGGCTAAGCTGCCGACTATCGAAACCTGTGGTGGCGGCAGTGCGCGATGTATGATGGCTGAAGTCTTCTTGCCAAAAGCTTGAAATCATTGATTCTAGGGCTTTAATACCTCAGTCAAGCAATATTTTTGACTTATCTTTGACCCCTGAAACATGCGAAATAAATACCGATGAAGGCCGAGAACTTTTTGAGAAATGCAGTAAATCATGCTCTAGAAATTTTTTTCCCTGGGGCCAATGTACCTGTAGAATTTCAAGCAACCCGGAAAGATTTTGAAGGCGACATAACACTGGTTATTTTCGCGATGCTTAAAGTTGTCAAGGGAAGCCCTGAGGCCATTGGCAATCAAATTGGGACGCATCTTGTTGCTCATGTCCCGGAGGTTGTTGCTTACAATGTCGTTAAAGGGTTTCTGAATATTAGCCTTAGTGATTCATTTTACCTTTCAGCCTTTAATGATATTGTCAGTGAGCATGATTTTGGCTCTTCAGCCCCAAGCGGACATGCCTTCATGGTTGAATATTCCTCTCCGAACACAAATAAACCCTTGCATTTGGGACATATAAGAAACAATCTCCTTGGATACTCTGTTTCTGAAATTTTAAAGGCAGCTGGCCATAAGGTTTACAAGACGCAGATTATCAATGATCGGGGAATTCATATCTGTAAAAGTATGTGGGCTTGGCAAACTTATGGGCAGGGTGAAACCCCTGAAAGCAGCGGACTCAAGGGGGACAA
Organism: uncultured Flavobacteriaceae bacterium; assembly: GCA_938074515.1. GTDB lineage: Bacteria > Bacteroidota > Bacteroidia > Flavobacteriales > Flavobacteriaceae > BACL21. The sequence continues at coordinate 4,085 of CALJFV010000218.1, read as the reverse complement.
ATTAGTCGGTAATTACTACGTAAAGTTTGATCAAGTTTATAAAGAGCAACAAAAGGAATTGATCGCTGTGGGGAGAACCCAGGAACAGGCCGAAGCCGAGGCGCCTGCTATTTTGGCCGCAAAAGAGATGCTGCGTCAATGGGAGCAAGGAGACCCAGAAGTCGTTGGGCTTTGGACCACAATGAACCAGTGGGTTTATTATGGGTTTGAGCAAACGTATGCAAAACTTGGTGTAGACTTTGATAAGAATTATTTTGAGAGTGACACCTATCTCTTGGGTAAAAAAGATATTGAACACGGTTTGACCCAAGGCGTCTTTTATCAAAATGAAGACGGCTCTATTTGGTGTGATTTAACGGACGAGGGTCTGGATCATAAACTGGTTTTGCGCAGTGATGGGACCTCGGTCTATATGACTCAAGATATCGGAACTGCCATTCAGAGGATGAATGATTACCCCGATGCCAATGGGATGATTTATACTGTAGGTAATGAGCAGGATTATCACTTTAAAGTCCTGTTCTTAATCTTATCAAGATTGGGCTATGCCTGGGCGCAGAATTTATATCATCTTAGTTACGGTATGGTCGATCTGCCCTCAGGTAAAATGAAGTCCCGCGAGGGTACCGTGGTTGATGCCGATGATTTGATTGATCAAATGGAGCAAACTGCCAAAGAAATCACGGAAAATCTCGGTAAAATTGATGCGCTTTCTGATGAGGAGAAAAACGCTTTATTTAAGACCATAGGTCTTGGTGCATTAAAATATTATATACTCAAAGTAGATCCAAAAAAGCGTATTCTGTTTAACCCAGAAGAAAGTGTCGATTTTCAAGGAAACACAGGGCCGTTCATTCAATACGCTTACGCTCGAATTCAATCGATTTTGCGCAAAGCACAAAAAGAACATTCAAGCCTGTTCCTAGAAAAACACTCGGGACATTTGACTTTAACGGATAAGGAAAGGTCATTGATCAAAACCTTAATGCAATACCCCGATAAAATACAAGAAGCGGCTGCGGCCTACAGTCCTGCCCTTATCGCTAATTTTACTTACGACTTGGTAAAGGAGTTCAATGCATTTTATCAGAATGTGTCCATTCTCGGGGCCGATGACATGTCTTTGTTATGTTTTAGAGTTTCTTTGGCCGACAAGGTAGGGCAGGTGATCAAGTCGTCTTGTGGTTTATTGGGCATCAATGTTCCTGATCAAATGTAAGGGCTCACCAGGCGATCATAAAGGCAATGTTTGGTGTAAAACCTAAGCTATAGGTGTTTATGGTGCTGATTTCAGGACTTCCTGAAGAATCTAATCCGCCTCGAAATCTTCGTCCTAAAATATTCTCTTGATCTGTTATATTCAGTAGGCCTAAGTTGATTTGATATTTAGTGTTGTTTTGAGTCCACCAGCTGTATTCGGACGCAAAGTCCATCCTGAAATAGGGCCTTAAACGCAGTGCATTTGGGTTTTCGTATAGAGGGACATAGGCGCCTAATTCATTGATTTCAAGTGTGCCGGATGTATCCGTATAGGGGAGGCCGCTATGCCATTGCCCGCCTAAGGATAATTTCACTTTTTTAATTCTCGTATTTAGTGCCCATTTGACTTGATGGGTGATGTCTACATTGTTAGGAAAATCCGAAGGTAAAAAGTCTTCGAAAGTATAATTATTTTTTCCCCAGGTATAACTCATCCAAAAATCCAAAAGGCCCAAGGTTTTTTGTCCAGAGAGTTCTAGACCCGCAATTTGATAACCCCCGAGGGCTCGTTCAAATTGAAATTGATTTTGAAAAAGTTGACTCTCTGCACTTAAGTTTGTAACGGTTTTGTAAAAAATAGAGGCGTTGAGCCCAAAATCCATTTTTCGATATTGCCATCCGAGGTTCCATTGTGCTCCTTGTCTCAAAGGTTGTGCTTTACCATCAGCGAGGGACCATCGTCTTTTTTCAATGCCTAAGAAATCGCTTTGTAAATCTACCCTTTGACTAATAGCCTGATGTCTCTGTTCATAAGAAAGGCTAAAACTTTGTGTATTACTAAGTTTATACTGCCCAAGTAATAAAGGCTCGATGAGGGTTTGATTCCATTTTGAATAATGACTAATTCTCGTGGCTGCTGAAAAATTGATTGGCTTATTGGAAGGCGCGTAATTCCAATTTAAATGAATCATGTGGCTGCGTAAAACTTTTGTTTGTGAAGAGAAGTATAAAGGTTTGTTCACCTCTTGTCTATTGCCAATTCCGATTTCATTAAAATTATAGGTGGCCTTAAATTGAGATTCATTTAAGGTGACTTCATGACTTATAAAGCCGTCTAAATCCAATACTTCGTTGTTTTGTTTTAGGGTTTGATTGCTAAAAAATTCTTGATTTAGGGCAACCAAACCATATTTGTTAATGGACATTTTAGCCGAGGTCTTTTGTCGCTCAGACCATCGATGATCCGCGAAAAGCCCAATGACATTAGATTTTTGTTCGAGTTTGTTTATTTTCTCGAGGTCTCCGAGAGCTTCAGTGAACTCAAAGTGATTTTCTATGACCATGAAGGCCAATTTGACCTTTGTTTTTTCACTTAACTCATAATTAATTTTGCCGCCAACATCGAGAAAGTAAAATTGTTCATTAAAATCAACTTGATCATAAGCGCTATCACTTTGATTGTTTGTGATCTCAGTGTCCTGAAATATTCGGCCAAAATAACTGTCATATAAGGGGGTTGGCAACCATCGATTATAGGAGGTTCGTCCGGCTAATTTTATTCCAAGTTGTTCACTGACCTTTACCTCTGCGGTAAAACGGGTGTCCAATAGGTTTATGCCATAAGAATAGCGTGTTGTCTCAGGAAGTTCATCCGCGCTGCTGACATTCATACTTCCGGAAACAAAATTTCGGAACTGTCCTGGGGCATTCACTTTGTAAACGTCAAGTTTGGTACTTAAAAAAGGATTAAATGCAGATATAAGCCCAAAAAAATGACCGTACTGATACATCCGAATACCTTCCCAACTGATATTGTTTTCGTCATTAGCACCGCCGCGAATATTCATGGTGGAAACGGTTTCATTAGCACTTTGTACCCCGGGAAGGACTTGTGCAAACCAAAGGGCATCGTTCTGTGTTTGACCTGGAAGGAGGCCTAAGGCTTCCGTGTTGATCAGATAATTTCCCTGGTCGCGCTGAACAATACCTGAGGTAAGAAAACGCCCAATACTGACCGTTTCCAGTATGGTTGGATCATTTTCACTATAAAAAATAGGACAAAAATTATTTTTTATTTCTTCGGCAGATACAATTAATGGCTTTTGACCAATGAATGAAATGCGCAGATTTCCTGTGAGTTTGGTACTTTCTATATAAAACTTGCCGTTTTCATCAGTCAATGTTCCATAGGTCGTGCCGACGACCTGAACAGTGGCCCATGATAAGGGCTCATAGCTCAACCCATCCAAAATTTGACCACAATATACACTGCGTTTGACTTGAGTAAGACTCAGGCTTATATATCGGCGATTAATTTGCTGTGCCCAAAGCCCGGTTTCTGATTGGATATGATCCAGAATTGTGCCGAGTCCTTCAAGTCCATAATCTAAACCTATAATTTGGCCTTCAACATCTTCAGGTCGATACGAAAATTTCACATCGTATTGCTGCTCTAGTTCTAATAAATAATCGGAGAGTTTAACCGTTGGCCCAATTTGAGCCAAGCTATTTGGGCTTGCCATTAGCCATAAAATCAAGATCCCAAGGATAATATTGTTAATTGAAGTAGGACGCATTAATCACGAAATATTCTCACTTCTTTATCTGAGACTTCAAAGTTCAAGCCAAATGGTTGACAAACTGATTTAAGCGCAATATTCAAATCCTCATGAGTAAAGTTACCACTAAACCTTGCGGTTTCGATTAATGAGTTATATTCTGGAGTGTAACTTATGCTGATGGCGTATTGTCTTTCTATTTCGTGGAGCACATCGAATAGAGACGAGTTATTAAAACTACTCTCGCCGTCGAACCAATCTGGTTTTGCTCCAAGGGCCACCGATTCTTGTGCAAGCAGGCCATGGTCTAATCTTATACCACTGCCC
>CALJFV010000217.1 GCA_938074515.1 uncultured Flavobacteriaceae bacterium | reverse complement strand
AATGGTGTAAGTCTCGTGGACAGCGAAGGCACTCAACTATTTTACTCCAGTGGTGATTACGGTTCAGGAGCGAGCAAAACTTTTGGATATCAAGTGGTCACCTTAGGCGCCTCAGATATAGCAACCATTGGTGCGGTCATTTATCCAAACCCTGCTAAGAACTTGTTAAATATCGATGGAGCAGAAAATGCTTCCGTAGTTATTTATGATGTTCTAGGAAGAGAGATTTTATCCATAAAAAATACTCCTTCTTCAGTGCAGGTTGATGTCAGCACTTTAGTTAATGGTACGTATTTTGTCCGCCTCTCTAGGGAAGATAAAGTGCAAATCGAGAAGCTTGTGATTACACGTTAGGAATGATAATTCGATAAACATAACACGTCGATGAAATTATTCACCTTACCAGTTTGGCTCATCACACTTAGTGCGATGGGCCAAACTATTGTTAGCACTACTCCTGAGAATGCCAAGGTCATACTCGAAGAGTTTACAGGGATATACTGTACGTACTGTCCCCAGGGTCATGCTATTGCAGAAGCCATTCAGGCACAAAACCCAGATGATGTATTTATCATCAACATTCACGCGGGAAATTTTGCGGTGCCCTTACCAGGCGATCCCGATTTTAGAACCCCTTGGGGTACGGCATTAGTGCAACAATCTGAACTGATTGGCTATCCTGCGGGAACTGTCAATAGACTTTTTTTTCAAGGACTAGCGCAGAATGGTTCTACGGGAAGAGCCATGAATCGTGAAAATTGGGAAAATGCCACAAATCAGACTTTAGCGAGTAATTCTTACGTAAACTTAGGGGTAGAATCCACCCTAAATGCCTCTACAGGAGAGTTAGAAATTCACGTAGAAGCGTTTTACACGGGTTCAAGTCCGGTGTCTGAAAATTATCTCAACGTCGCTCTACTGCAGAACAATACCGTTGGGCCCCAAACCGGAGGAGGACAAGGTAATAACTATGTGCACAAGCATCGCTTGGTTGATTTAATTACTGGTCAGTTTGGAGAAGAAATAACCACAACCTCAGTGGGAACCTTCATTGACAGAACCTATGTTTACAATGTGCCTACAGATTATAATGGAGTCCCCACTCAGTTGGCGGACCTAGAAGTTGTGGTGTTCATGGCTGAAAGCAGTCAAGATATCATTAGTGGCAATGCTAGCACTCCTAATTTGGTTGTGAGTTTTCAAAATGACCTTTCGGTAGGCGGGATTACCCCTATTGGCGAGGTGTGCTATGGCGTTATGGGTCCAGAAATATTACTTCAAAATGTTGGGTCACAGACGGCGACTACAGCGCAAATTACCTACGAAATTAATGGTGCGACTTACAGCTACACTTGGAATGGCACATTGCCTTCACTCGAGCAAACTTTTGTCACCTTACCAGCGCAAGAGTTTCCATTCAACGGGTCAAATATTGTGGCTGTTTCCATTGGCAACGATGATTTTAATGGTAACAATGATCGTGAACTTGCTTTCTTAGAAGCCCAAGAATACCAAGGTAATTTAGTGCTTAATATAGACACAGATGGGTTTGGCAATGAATTTACCTGGGAAATGGTAGACTACACTGGTGCAACTTTTGCGAGTGGCGGTCCGTACGGCCCTTTTGAGACGATTAGCCAAGTGATTAGCATGAATACGGAAAGTTGCTATACTTTTTCTATTTATGACAGCGCTGGCAATGGGGGTACAGAAGTGTTCCTACGAGATGCTGCGTTTAATCAAATTCTTCAAACGGATGGAGAATTTGGCGCTACTTTAGAGCGAACTTTTGGTTATAAAATTGAAACAATACTGAGTCAAGAAGACCATCTCTTTGGGCTAGAAATAGCCTTGTGGCCGAATCCAACGCACGGAACCATAGAACTCTCGGGGATAAATAATATAACGCATTTTGCGCTTTCCAACATCCTAGGGCAGAACATCATGACTGGTTCACTCAAGTCAGGGCAGAGCTCAATTGACCTAACTGGATTGACTCCTGGTGTTTATTTACTTCAATTATCTGAAAATGAACGCGCATGCGTTAAAAAAGTTGTTGTAGAGTAGCTAATTCTTAAATTATCCAGACAAAAATCCCGGCCTACGGCCGGGATTTTTATTTTCCAAACGCTATCGATGCAAAAGGATTATACCTTGAATTTTATTTAAGCCAGTGGAACATGGACCACCACCTTAGTCTCAAAAAATGGTTCATTAAAAATATCAGATAACTTATAAATTGAAGATTTCCGAAAACGCCCTAACTCGTCTGTAAGATCTCCTCCCTTTAGCGCAAGTATTCCGTTCACCAAACTGTGGCTCGATTCCTTAAGTATCTTTTGATGAGTCCACGTAACGAGCCCCTCCATTCTTGTGACCGCTCGAGTCACTACAAAATCATATTTCCCTTGAGTCAATTCGGCTCTTTTGTGAACGGCCGACACATTACTCAAACCCAAAGAGTCAACCACTTCATTACTTCAAATTTTACCATTCGAAAACGTCGTCTAGCTCAAAATGAATTAGAAACTAAATTAAAAGACTTTCTAGAAATTTCAGGAAAATTAGCTCAAGAGGCTGTAAACTTATCGAATAAGGATATTGAAATAGCCGGATCGCTTCCAACTAG
>CALJFV010000216.1 GCA_938074515.1 uncultured Flavobacteriaceae bacterium | reverse complement strand
TAACAGATTACTGTCACGCAAAACAGTCACAACCATAAAAAAGAACAACAACATAAAGACGATATCCGGCAAAGATGCTGTAGAAATCGCTGGCAGGTCACCACTTTTTTTCTTTTTAAATTTTGACATGTCTTAAAGTTTTATTTTCCTGACTTTCTTGGCTCAGCCTCAGAAAGTTTAAGTGGAATTAAATCTTGTACTTGTTTCAGTTGCTCTTCAATAAGGTCTTTACGATCCCCGGTGATTTGCCCCTCATCAATTCCCTTTTTCATTTCAGTGAAATCCCAACCAAATAAACGCTGAGATTCACGATTACGCAAGGTGTTGTACGCTGCTACCAGCTCGTTTTGTACCGAGATATACATCTCGTAAGAAGTTAAGCGGTCATTTTGAACCGAGATTACTGCCTTTTGAGGGTTATCCGATGATTCTGCAGAGCGCTTCCCCTTACAATAATTACAGTATTCTGGAGAACCCGCAGGAGCACCACCATTGTCAAGAAAGTCGATAGCTGCTTGACGTAAGTCTTTTAACTCCATTAGTTCATCCTCCACCAAGAGTTGGTTGCTTTTGTTAACGTTTACAATAAACAGGTTTTTCTGCTTGATCACAACGTCCAACTCTTCCTCTATTGGTGGCGGCAATTGACGTGCGATTCCTTTGTCCTTCTCAATGGTGGTCGTCACCAAAAAGAAAATCAACAGAAGGAAGGCAATGTCTGCCATTGACCCAGCATTTACTTCTGGTGTGGCTCTTCTTCCCATATTATTTTGTGCTTACTTTTTTAACGCCGCTGAACACCATTGAAGCAATAGCGCCAACCGCTAAAATATAAAAGGCAATAAGGCCTGTGCCCACCAAACGAGAGGTGCTCTCAGAAACGACTTTGTTATCCACAAGTGGTAAGCCTTCTGTGCTTCCTGAAGCCATGACATAAGAGATTAATACTACGGCCAAAAAAGCGCCAACAGACATCAATGTCTTTTTGACGTTCCCAGCCAATACCCCGGACAAAACGAATAACAAAACCATAATAACCACAATGGCCATGATAATGTATCCTGTATATAACATAGGTGAAACCCCTTCGCCGGTCATCTTTACGTATTCGTCACCTTTTGATACCAATAGGAACCAGAATACAACTCCAGCAAGCCCCAAAAGCAACGCGACGATTTTAAAAATTTTATGTAAACCCATTTTCGCTGTGCTTTTAGATTATTTTTTGTTTTTGTAGGCCACTAACATATCGATGAGTGTGATTGAAGCATCTTCCATATTGTTTACGATACTGTCAATTTTTGCAACGATATAGTTGTAAAAAATCTGAAGAATGATGGCCACAATAAGACCGAATACTGTGGTCAAAAGGGCTACTTTAATCCCTCCCGCAACAAGGGATGGGTTCATGTCTCCTGCAGCCTGAATCTTATCGAAAGCTTGAATCATCCCGATTACAGTACCCATGAATCCAAGCATCGGTGCCAAAGCGATAAACAATGAAATCCAAGAAACATTTTTCTCAAGCTGTCCCATTTGAACACCCCCGTAAGCAACAACCGCTTTTTCTGCAGCTTCAACACTCTCGTCGGCTCGATCGAGTCCTTGATAGTATATTGAGGCAACAGGGCCTTTAGTATCACGACAAACTTCTTTGGCCGCAGATACACCACCACTCTTAAGAGCTTCCTCAACACTAGACGCCAATTTAGCTGTGTTGGTCGTTGATAAATTAAGGTAAATGATACGCTCGATGGCAATAGCCAAACCTAGGATCAAACACAACAATACGATTCCCATAAATCCAGGGCCTCCTTCGATGAAACGCTGCTTCAATTCTTGGTGAAAACTCTCTGACTGTGCTGGAGCTGCCTCGTCCTGAGCAAGCAAGGTGCCCGCGCTTGCGCTGATCAAAGAAACATTAGTAGAAAGTGCTTTTGCAGGAGCAGCTTGCACATTGTTTGAACCGACAAATACCAAAGCGGCAATTGCGAGAATAGAAAATAGTTTTTTCATTGCTATCGACTTAAAAGTTTGATGATTAGTTTTTTAATTTTTAAGGCTCTAAAGATATAAAAATATTTAGTTTATTGGCAAAGGAAGCTGCACGGAATTTGGTTCAAATCCATTATCGATAAAGGCCTAGAATAAATGGCTTACAAAAGTATTTTGAAAATTTAACCATAACTTAACCCACCCATAAAAGCTCAAATAGATTTGAGCGCTTAACCCAATACTTCAACTAATTCAGAAATCATTTCAAACATGAATGCATTACAAATTAACAAAGCCCTCGATGCCCTGAGACACGACCCAGTGATGCATTACCTTGCGGAACAATTTGGACATGTCATTACTGTTTCAGATCGATATGAAACAGATCACGCCAAAGCCCTTGCCCTGCTTGTGGTGGAACAGCAAGTCAGTTTTAAAGCGGCCCACACCATAAAACAACGATTTTTAACCATTATTGATGGATTATCTCATGATGAAGTCCTGAATCTAGATAACGATATGATTCAATCGGCCGGTCTTTCAAGAAGAAAAGTGGAATACATCAAAAACATTTATCAGCATTTTCTAGAGCAGACTCCAGTTTACACCTCGATGACTCCTCAACAAATCAGTACCTCCCTGATTAAAATAAAAGGCGTAGGTCAGTGGACCATCGAAATGTTTTTGATTTTTATCCTAGGAGAGCCCGATATCTTTTCCAAAGGTGATTTGGCATTAATCAACAGCATAAAGCGAAATTACGGATTAGACCCCCTTACCGATGATGCTTTAGATAGACTCATCGAACAATGGAGGCCTTTTAATACAGTAGCCTCTTTGTTGCTTTGGCGGAGTGTAGAGCAGAAGATCTATTTCCCCAACACCGTCTGAACCCGTATTGGCAGGTTCAAGAACGTCGAGCAAAAGGGTATTATCGAATCATTTTAATGAAAAAATAGACGCCCAGTGACGCCAGGCCAATGATAAGGAGCACCTCAGCAAACTGCCAAGACATCAATTTGAACAAAACCGCAAAGGTGGACACGGCGAGGCCAAAATATTTTAACATATTCAATGTTTTGTCTGTCATTAGTATCAGAATTAATCAAAAAATAATTGCAGAGAGGAAGGGATTCGAACCCTCGATACGCTTTTGGCGTATACACACTTTCCAGGCGTGCGCCTTCGACCACTCGGCCACCTCTCTATTGCTGAATGTAATATTCAGGGGCGCAAATATCGCAAAAAAAAGGAGTAGGTCAAGCCTCGAGGTTCAATTATCCTAATTTGAGCAACGGGCAAGTGCCCAAAAGTTCAAACATCTCAGCATTACAGTGTAATTTCTCCGACCATTGACAAAGAGAACTGCTCGCGAACATAATCGCTTCCCCTGTCAAAACTGATGAGGTACATCAACTTAGCTAAAGCCGACTCGGTGGTCATGTCGCCTCCCGAAATAACCCCCATTGATTTGAGGCCCTGAGAAGTTTCATAAAGTCCTTGTTCCACGGAGCCTCCTGAGCACTGCGTCACATTTACCACGGGAATACCTCGAGTAATGATTTGTTTGATGGGCAATAGGAATTCAGGATCGTTAGGCAAATTGCCACTGCCAAAAGTTTCGATTACGACCCCCTCTATGCCAGGGGCATTAAGTACATATTTTAGGATATCAGCGGTTAAACCTGGGAATATCTTTACCAAAATAACCGGGCGGTCCATGAGATAATGAACCTTGAGGGCTTTGTGTGGGCTTCGCCATAATAAATCCTTGGCCAAGGTCAAATGAACCCCGCTTTCAGCTAAAGGTGGATGATTAAATGAGGCAAAAGCTTGAAAGTGTTCTGCATTGATTTTTGTGGTTCGATTCCCTCGATACAACTTGTATTCAAAGTAGATACACACCTCTTGAATCTGGGGCAGGTTGTCTTGAGTCAGAGACGCCAATTGAATTGCCGTGATCAAATTCTCTTTGGCGTCGGTGCGTAAATCGCCTATGGGTAATTGAGAGCCCGTCAAAATAACGGGTTTTTTTAGGCCTTGAAGCATAAAACTCAGGGCAGAGGCAGAGTAGGCCATGGTATCGCTGCCATGTAGGACGACAAAACCGTCGGCCTGTGCGTAATGAGACTCGATAATTTTAGCCATCAGGCCCCAATGCGTGGGGCTTAAATTGGAACTGTCTTGTGGTTCGGACAATGAGATGGTCTCAATAGTACAATCCAAGAGATTGAGTTCTGGAATCTGTTTTAACAGTTTATCAAAATCAAAAGCCCTTAAGGCTCCAGAGGAAAAATCGCGAATCATACCGATTGTACCCCCTGTGTAGACCAATAAAATATGTGGCTTTTTCATGACTTAAATATGGCAAGTGCGTTGGCAGTTGTGATCCGATCCACCTGAGTTAAAGGACAATCATAGATCCCGGCAACACGCTGAGCAACTTGGTAAAGATAACTACTTTCGTTGCGTTTTCCTCTAAATGGTACTGGGGCCAAATAAGGACTATCCGTCTCCAAGACAATATGTTCCATTGGAATTTGCGCTAAAAACTGGTCTATCTTACCGTTTTTAAACGTGGCAACACCGCCAATACCCAGTGAAAGGCCTAGACCAATAATGTGTTGTGCTTGCTCGAGGGTTCCTGTAAAGCAATGAAAGATGCCTTTAGGCAGCGGCCCTTGGACTGAATCCAACACCTGAAAAATTTCATCAAATGATTCCCGACAATGGATAACAATAGGTAAATCAAATTCTTGGGCCCACTTGATCTGCTGAGCAAAAGCCTCTTGCTGCCAAGGCAGTGTCTTGGTTTCCCAATATAAATCGATGCCAATTTCACCTACCGCGCTAAACGAGCGTCGGTTTAATTCTTGATAAACGTGATCGAGTTCTTGGTGGAAATTCTCTTGAACCGAGGTTGGGTGCAATCCCATCATAAGGTGCATCCGCTCAGGATAACGCTTTTCCAGGGCATACATGGCCTGGGTGGTAGAAGAATCGATAGCAGGCAAGTAAAACTCTTGAACACCAAGAGCCACAGCACGCTCAATTACCTCATCAATATCCTGATCAAACTCAGGAAGATAAAGATGGGTATGGGTGTCGATCACAACTCTAGCGCCTTTTTAATGTCTCCGTGCATCAAATGCTGGGTCGGATCTTCTAGAGCTTCTTTTACAGCGACCAAAAATCCTACAGATTCACGTCCGTCTATAATGCGGTGGTCATAACTGAGGGCGACATACATCACAGGGGCTATGGCCACCGCGCCGTCTTTAACCACAGGACGCTCCACTA
>CALJFV010000215.1 GCA_938074515.1 uncultured Flavobacteriaceae bacterium | reverse complement strand
CGTTGTTGTCCTCTGTGTTACCCTTTTTGGTAGTTCTTTAAGTCAAGATGCCTTTGTGTTTGATGATTTCGACGGTCAGAAGGTGATGGGCTCATTGGATGTGCTTCTGATGGGTGCTTTTGCTTTTTTGGGCGGGGGGTTGCTTGAGCAATTGATTTGGGATGCTAATGTGCTTTTTGTCATAGGGTTTTTTACGTTTTACCGAGGAAAGCCATCTGCTTGGAAATGGAGTTTGGCGGCAACGGTCCTATCGGCTTCTTTTTTGGGTTGGGATGAAGTACTTGCTGCGGAGAATGGCAGGACTGGGAAGATTACCTCCTTAGAATATGGCTATTGGCTTTGGTTGGCGGGTATGTTAAGCTTAACCATTGGAGCTTTATGGTCTAAGCTTTCGAATAGGGCATGATGGATTGGAACTATTTTATCGATCGCGCTCGGGCCTTGGGGCAACTAGGTGTTCACCTACTGTTGCTTTTGTTTGCCGGAGTGTATGTGGATTTTCTGTGGCCAGGGCATATGGATTACACGGACCAGGACATGGTTTTGGTGTACGAGACTGCGTTGATTGTAGGGGGGATCTGGGTGCTCTTTTTGGTCAATACGATTGTTTTTTGGTGTCGAAAGCATTGGGCAAAGTATAGGAAACGCACGGGGGTGTATTTGGTGGTTTTGCCCTTTGTGGTGGGGTTGCTGAGGCCGGTGGTATTTAGGCTTGTCTTTGGTGCGGAAGATCGGGTCTTTGTTCAGGCGGAGGAGGAAGAGTTTGTGCTGGCGGAGTTGCGATTGTACGAGAATGGGCGGTTTTATGCGCAGGCCTATGGGACTTGGATGGTGGAGAATACGGGGAGGTATGAGTGGGCTGAGAAGGAATTGGTCCTAGAATATGATGATGCCCCTAGTCCACATATGGACCGTTCGTACACTTTGGAAGGCGAGCGCTTGATGCCTAAGGATTCCACTCGACAGGTGTTGGTTGTTGCTTTTTCGAAGTAACTTGATGGAGATGAATTTCTTAAGCAAAACCTAAGTAACCATGGATTATTCCATCATTATCAATGCCGTTGTATTGTCCACTTTTTTGGTGGCGTTGTTCGAGTATTTCTGGAAGAAGCGCAAAGATCCGGAGTATGTGCACCCTATTGATCGGATGTGGCGCGGAGGTTCATTGAATGTATGGATTTTGGTGGTTGGTGCGGTGGCAGCTTTGGTGCTTTTGGTTCGCAGTCTTGGGAATGCGCCTCTGGATCCAAAGATTTTTGAGTCTTATGGAGATGTTGAGGAGGTGGAGATAGCGTTTAATTGGCCACAGGAACATTGGATTGATTCTATTCAAGAGCAGCTTGATCATCCGTTCTGTTATGGCGAGGTCGTGAATGTGAGAATGCCTTTTGCTTCGGGGATCGTTATTGCGCCATGGGTAAGCGGTCAGTATTGTACCGGTGATTACCATTTGATGGATGTATCAGTCATTATGGTTTTGTTGAATGCGGAGCGTAAGGTGCTGATTGATGATAAGATTGTTGCGTTGGCGGAGCTGGAAGATTCCTTGGCTTCGAAGTTGAGAAATGATCGATCCCTTAGTTTTAATAAACTCAAGTTGTTCTCGGTACAGTTCGATGATGAGACCTTGGAAGAGGATCGTGCTGCGCTATTTGAAGGTGTGATGCGCGGGTATGAGGCGTATTGTGAGGTCTTGGCTCACGAAAATTTTGGGGTGGGTTTAAGGGAATTGGACCCAGATACCTGGCGAACTCTTGATCAGCGTTTTGCATTTGTTGCGCAATCCTTTTTACCGCCACCTCCGCCACCACCTCCCGCAGATTATTCGATTTCAGAATTGACCTTGTTTGTTTTGCAGCCGGACAGTGCGGATTGGGCGGCGCATAGTGCAAGATGGGGAGAGGAGTACATGAAGACGGCTCTAGAGCGTCAGCAAAAGTTTCAGGCTAGAATGATGGAGCGTGCTGAGGAGGAGGGTCTTGATGTGATTTGGGAAGAGCGAAAGGAATTGGCCGTGTTGAATGAGTATACCCAGGAGTATGTTGTTTTGAAAAAGGACTTGGCCAGATGGTATGAGTATTACTTCTGCAATGGGGATAGCATTTTCGAAACGAATGTCTTTTTGGAAGGTACCCAGTATGAGCAGCAGGCTCAGGAATCTGTATTTGAGCCAACAGTGGAAAGTGAGCACTTAGAGCTGCACTTATCGGATACGGCCCATGTGGATTTGAACGGGAACGGTGTGGATGAAATGGTGTTCTTGGATTTTGGAGAGTGTACTTCCTTGGTCATTCGGGAGGAAGGTGCTGTAGATATTCGGATAGGATGCGGAGCGGAATGGGGCCATGAGATCCCTAATGATATCGAATGGGTAGATGAGTGGTCGCTTGAGGCTCCAGGGTTGAAGTGGGAGAGCTTTTTGGACGCTGAGGATATGCTAGACGAGCGCCAAGTATCTATTACTTTTTGGGGAGTGTACATTGGCAAGCAGGAAGCGAGCGGTGGCATTCTTTGTTATATCGATGGCGAATTAGTGTACCTGCATCAGGGGTGTTAATCCAAGCCTCTTTCTAAAATCTAATTGATACATTCTGACTGAGTGTTAAGGCTCATTTTGATATTAAGTTTTTTGACGTCTCACTTGATACACTGTAAAGTGTTGATAATGAGGTATTTTAACAGAAATCTAAACTAACACTCAATGAAAAAATTATTAGTAATGGCAGTAGCTGCAATGTTTTATGTGGCCTGTCAACCCGCCGAAGAATCGGCCCCAGAAACATCAGTTTTTGATGAAA
>CALJFV010000214.1 GCA_938074515.1 uncultured Flavobacteriaceae bacterium | reverse complement strand
CCAGTGCGAGCGCACAGGAACCCCTGAGCACTTCACCGCATCCCTCGTGGGGCATCACTCTGCACGCTCAGCTAATAAGCTCACCTACGGGCTGTACTCAGCAGGGATATCCGACGCCCAGAAGCGGGAGATCGTGGATGGGGTGAGGTTGCCCGTGGACATGGGTCACGGCAACAGCAAAGAGTGGGAGGCTAACGCATGAGCCCAACCACTATAGCAGATCCAGCCATTATCCCTGACATCGAAGCGATCGAGGAAAGGGTAGCGATCCACATCCACGAGAGTGGTATTCCAACCAACCAAGCCAGGACCTGGCAGCACAGGCCCAAGGCTTCCGCAATCAGGCGCACTACTGGGCTTGGTTGAGGGTCTACGTGGAGAGGAAACGGTTGGGGTGGGCCCCTGACCAAAAACTAAGCCAGCTTCCCAGAGCGGGGGGCTGGGCATGCTTTTCTATTTTTTTTGCAAAGAGGGTTGGGAAAGGTGGACCAACTTCAAGCTAAACGGTGACGTGGCTCTTACAGAGTGACGCTCTCTTATAGCCCCGTAGAATGCATGCTCTTCAGGCTGGTGATGCTTGAGCTGATTTATCTGACAGCACCCCTTTTTGAAACAGAGCGAACAGAAGTTCTGGATCTTCGGTTTCAAATTGTGCAAAGAAACTGATTATGTTTAAAAATCAAAAACCAATTCATAAAGATAAGCTACATGATCAGGTTTATGATCGGCTGTGCACGTTGCTGCGAGAAGGCGAGTTTACGCCAGGAAAAGCTGTTCGTGTTGCACAGATCGCTGAAGCCTTTGAAGTAAGCGCCATGCCCGTGAGAGAGGCATTAACGCGATTACTGGCTGTCGGTGTACTTTCAAATGTTTCGGGGCGATCTGTTGGAGTTCCAGAGCTAAGTTTGGAAGAACTAGAAGATTTGCGTGATGTTCGCCTTGAAGTGGAAACGCTTGCCACTCGATGGGCCGTAAAGAAAAGAGATGCCCATTTTTTAACCGATTTAGAAGGCCTACTGGCAAAGCTAGAACAGACAGCGATGAGTGGTGAAGTGCATAAATATGTTAAAGTGAATTATGAGTTTCACTTCAGAATTTATCAGCAATCGCAGTCGACGACATTAACCGAAATCATCAACACACTTTGGCTTAGAGTGAGCCCGCATCTTTATTATCTCGAGCGCGAACAGCAATTCAAAGTCTCCAACGAGCATCACGGCAGGATTGTAGAGATGATTCGGAAAGGGGATGCTGATGGCGCCTCACTTGCCTTAGGGCAGGACATTTCTGATGCTTATGATATGCTGGTTCAAAGGCTTTTTAGGGCAGAATCGGACAGTTAAAAACAAAATCTCTAAATCTTTTCGCGGTTTTACCCGGTATTTCAGTTTGAAATTTGACCTCCATCTAGATGAAATCTTCTAATTTGATTTTTGATCAAAAATCATTTATCAGATACTGATTGGCCGACGATATATCCTTTATGCAAATTCGGGACGGTCAAATAGATGGGAGTATAAACATGAATTTTTCTAAGTTTTCGGCGGCTATTTTAGCCAGCTCAATGGCTTTAGGCGCCTCTACCGCTTCTGCGGATTTACTCGATGTTCACATGAGCATCCCCAAAGACCTAACTTTTCTTGCTGATAGTGCGAAGCTGATGGATAAAAGCCTCAGAGATATGAGCGGCGGTGATGTCGGTTTAAACCTCTTTGGTTCCGGTGAATTAATTCCTGCAGGCGAGATCCTCGAAAGTGTAAGTTCTGGCGCTGTTCCAGCAGGCTGGAGTTTCTTGGGTCAATGGGGTGGTCAGGTGCCTGTTTCACAAATCGGTGCAACGCCCTTTGGTGCGGGTCCAGAAGCCTTAGCCGCTTGGCTGCATGTAGGTGGAGGTCTTGAAATCGTTCAGCGCGGTTTTGATCCGTTAAACATTAAAGTTTTGGCTTGTCACATTACTGCACCAGAACCGGGCGGTTGGTTTAACAAAGAAATTACTTCAATCGAAGATTTTAACGGTCTAAAGATGCGCATGGCCGGTGTGGGGGCAAAGGTTCTAAACGAATTTGGCGCCTCAGCCCAATATATGCCGGCAAGTGAAATATACCTTGCTCTTGAGCGTGGCCGTATTGACGCAACTGAATTCTCATTGCCAATCATCGATAAAGATTTTGGATTTAATAAGATTACTAAATTTCAATATTATCCAGGTTGGCATCAGCCAGGCAGCGCCGATGTCTTAATGATCAATATGGATGTCTGGAATGGCATGAGCTCTGCAGAACGCGCGATGTATGAGGCTGCTTGCCAAGTCAGTCTGGGATGGACCTTGCAATATGCTCCCGCGGCGCAAACACCCCAAATTGAAGTATTCGAGAGCGAAGGTACAATCGTAAAAACCTTCCCCCTTGAGGTATTGGCAAAGTTGCGCGTGGCCACTGAGCGGGTCTTGAACGGTGAAGCGGAAAAAGATCCGCTTTATGGCGAGGCGTATAAATCAATGAAGGCCTTTGTTGCCTCTTCGGGTCGCTGGACAACGCTCCAGACATTACCTTAACCAGTAGTGTAAGCGCACTTATCGATATGGATGCTCCAAAAAGCAGTTCAATTCGTGGCGACGGCTTTGTCCATACGGTCCTTCTTGGGATCGTATGGATAGGCCGGGCTGCAGCTTGGCTTTTGATCCCGATATTTTGTCTCATTCTGGCAGGTGTCGTGCTTTCTGCTGCTAAAGTTGGCATAATTTTTCGCTGGGAGCATGATATCTTTCTCTTTGGGTCGAAACTGACACTTTCTAGCTTGGGTGATCTGCAATGGCATCTCTTTGGTACCATGTTGATGTTGTCGATGGCTGGAACACTTGTCAGTGACAATCACGTGCGTGTTGACTTTTTGCGGCAGAATATGAGTGAGAGGCAAAAAAAAATCGTTGATCTGTTTGGTCATATTGTTTTTTTGCTGCCTCTATCTGCGATCGTTGTCTTTCATGGTTATGATTTCACGATACGATCTTGGACTATGAATGAAGGCTCAAATTATGACGGGCTTTATAATCGGTTTCTTCTCAAATCTTTTATCCCAATTGGGTTTTTATTATTGTTTTTGGCGGGCCTTGGCCTGACCATTCAAACTTTGCATTCGCTTTTCAGATCTAAAGGTGGGTCTTCTGATGGTTGAGCATATCGTTCCCTTATCTATGGTCGTTTGCTTGCTACTTAGTTTATTCAGCGGTTATCCGGTGACCTTTGTCTTAGGTGGAATTGGCATTATTTTCGCGTTCATTGGCGGATTACCCTTTACGTTTTTAAAGATCAGCGTTTCTCGAATTTATGCAGGGGTTATCGAAAACTGGTTACTGCTCGCGGTTCCGTTGTTCGTCTTCATGGGCTCAATGCTCGATAAGTCTGGATTGGCTCAAAACCTTCTTTACTCATTGGAACGTGCTTTGGGGCGAAAACGCGGTGGCCTTGCGGTTTCTGTTGCGCTGCTTGGTATTATTATGGCGGCTAGTACCGGCATTGTAGGTGCCTCAGTGGTTATGCTCAGCACTTTGGCATTACCCATAATGTTGCGAGAAAAATACAAACCCGAATTGGCGGTTGGGACCATTGCGGCTTCCGGCACGCTTGGTATTTTAATCCCACCTTCAATTATGCTGGTTTTGGTGGGTGATATCCTTCAGATCTCAGTCGGAGAGCTTTTTCTCGGCGCGATTGCACCGGGTTTGGTGCTTGGTGGACTTTACATCGC
>CALJFV010000213.1 GCA_938074515.1 uncultured Flavobacteriaceae bacterium | reverse complement strand
ATCTAACAGTTGAAGTATAAGGTTATCAGTAATCCATTCCACCAAGGTTTTAAAACAGCAAACGGAGGGCTGCGCCAAGCTTATCCTAAGGACAGAAACCGGACATACACCCCCCCCTCTGTAAAGGGGGTAGTATGTCCGTTTTTGTCGAAAGCTTGGAATTTTTCCAGTTCAGTTAATTAGCGATTTAGACATAAAAATTCGATCTCTAGTCAATTTTCAAATATTGCCTTTTTTCTTCAGAAACTCGTGCTTTGCCTAGCTCATCCCGCCTGAAACTTCTTAACGTTTAGAATGTTTTTTATTGTCACATTTCTCACTATTCGGGTGTAGGAGCCTCCACTGCCACCAAGTTTTTGTCTTTTAGACTAGTCCAAAACTCACTTGGAATTTTAGTATCTTGCCACTCCAAAATCTCTATAAGCTCGGCCTCACTACGCGGACCTGGAATGACAGAAGTAATCAAGGGATTGGCCTGAGGAAACTGCAAAGCGGCAGCGCCTAATGGGATGTCAAATTCATTAGCTACTGCGTTAAGTTTTTTTGCTTTCTCCACAATATCAGCGGGTGCTTTAGCATAATTCCACATGTCACGGCCAACAAGCAGCCCCGAATTGAAAGGCCCGCCACAGATTATGCTTGTTCCAGCCACCTCACATGCTGGGAAAAGAAGTTTGAGCGGTGTTTGTTCTAGTAGGGTATAGCGACCAGCTAGTAAAAAGACATCCCACTGACCTAATTCTAGCGCATCAAGACAAACCTGGTTCTCGTTAACCCCCAAACCTATTGCTCTCACTAAGCCTTGCTCCCTGAGTTCAGCCATCGCTTTGTAGCCGCTTTTTTTTAAGTCACCAAAGTGACGATTATTTTCATTACTGTGCTGAAACTCACCAATGTCATGCGCAAGCAATATATCAATTCGCTCTAACCCAAGACGCTGTAATCCATCTTCAAAAGAGCGCATGATACCATCGTAGGAGTAGTCATAAATGACGTGGAACGGTAGTGGATCGACCATACCAAAATCTTTGGGGTTTTCGACTGCACCAGGTTTCAATATCCTTCCTACCTTAGAGGATATAACGAAATCTTTATGTCTTATATGATCTCCGACTACTCGTTCTGAACGACCAAAGCCATACCATGGTGCGGTATCAAAATATGAAATACCCATGGCTAGTGCTTTTTTTATGATTTTAGCTGCATCGTCATAATTGAGGTCAACAAAATTACCTCCAAGCGGCGCGCAGCCTAAGCCTAAAACACCAATCTCCAAATTCGTTTTTCCGACAGGTTTTTTGTAAATTGGCATCAAGTACGCCCTCCTAATTTTCAGTTTATAAATGGCAAAATCATCACCCGAAAGATACTGCTCATAAACAGAAACGTCATCACCTGAGCCGGCCACTGCGGCTACTTGTAAGTAAACTCCCGTTTGTTAGACTGGTTGTAAATAGCAAGGAATTTACGCGAAGAATAAAAAATGCCGAAATACTGGTGGGTAAACCACAAACAGACATTTAAGCATGAAATTGAAGGGCGCTTTTTGTGGTCCCCCAAATTTAAATCTAATGGTGATCGCAATTACTTTTATGACACGATGGCCGATGCGGAAGTTGGCGATGTAGTTTTAAGTTACGCAAATGGCAAAATTTCATATTTTGGTATAGTGATTGAGGAAGCTTCTAGCGCAAAAAAACCAGATGAATTTGGAAGTGCTGGAGATGATTGGGATAACAACGGCTGGTTTTTACCTATTTCTTGGCAAAAAATAACACCCACGATAAAGCCCAAACTTATATGGGATGAAATACAATACCTTTTCCCAAAGAAATATAGTCCTCTCAATAAATACGGCGGGGGTAATCAAGGCTGCTATCTAGCTGAAATTTCAGAGCAGATATTTTTGACGTTAATTCAGTATTCACTAGAGAAAAACCCAGTTCTCTTCTCCACAATACACTCCAGTTTAAGCAGTGCCTCGTCAGCACTTCGCAGACAAATTACTGAAGTAAAACGAACTGTCAGCCAACGTATCGGGCAATTACAATTCCGAAACGAGGTTATCAAATTAGAAGGTGCCTGTCCAATTACAGGTGTTGCCTCGCCGGCATTTTTGCGCGCTAGCCATGTCAAACCATGGCGTGCCTGTGAAACTGCTGAAGAACGTTTAGACCCACAGAACGGGTTGGCTCTAGCACCACATATCGATCAGTTATTTGATCAAGGCTACATCACGTTCGATGCGAATGGCATTCTTATCTTATCTGACAATTGTCCTCCTATGATCCCCCTACAATGGGTATTTGCAGATAAAATAGGTAAACCTTTGATTGATGTACCGAAAAGGCGGAGGAAGTATCTCGAATATCATAACAGACATGTTTTCAAGAATTGATAGGAAGCTTGTAATGCTTACAGATATCTAAGGGCTGTTAACCTGGCGGAAACAATGAACCGCGGTTCATAGATTATTTTATGCCGATAAAGCTTTGAGCCTTTTTAATTCATACGGAAATCAGTGTAAGCTATGAACTATGACGGATTTGATAGATATTTTCTCGAACGAATTGAAAGTTGTATATAGAGGTGAAACTTATCTTGTCCGGGACAACGGCGCTGTCATGCGTAAAAATCCTCCACGTAAACGGGCAAGACCACTGGACAATGCTTGGACTTTTGGCCGACAGAGCCCTTCGGCTGGATATATGCACATCGCCGGTGTGCCAGTGCACAGAATTGTCTGCACAGCATTTCATGGAACTCCTGGGACTGAACAACACGTTGTCGATCATATCGACACTAACAGGGCCAATAATCGCCAAGAGAACCTTCGATGGGTTACAAAACTCGAAAATATATTATTAAACCCCGTCACTATGCGCCGCGTTGAACTCATTTATGGCTCATTGGATGCCTTTTTTTCTGACCCATCCAAATCAAAGAATGCCGATAGTTCAGCGGATTTCAGCTGGATGAGGACTGTCAGCAAAGATGAAGCAGAAACGGCTAAGCAGCATCTGCTTGAGTGGTCGCTAAGTGGTAAGGTCCCCAGTGGAGGTGCCCTGGGAGAATGGCTTTACGGAACACGTGAACGAGGCGATGACGAGCCAGAACCACGAGAATTTGAAAGTCTAACACCAACAGCAATTCAAGTAGATTGGAGAGTTCCAACCGAATTCCCATGCTGTCCACTGACTTTAGATGAGGGTGAGGAGATAGCATACAAGACTTATGCAGCAGCC
>CALJFV010000212.1 GCA_938074515.1 uncultured Flavobacteriaceae bacterium | reverse complement strand
ATTTACGGGGTATCCCATGGCCATAATCTCTCAATTGTACCTTAAAGTCAATCCCCTTTAATGCCGAAAACCCCCAAACCTCTTGCCCAGAACTCGCGCCACTGAGCAAACCTGCCATGGTCCCCCCTGTGCCTAAGGGGGTACAGAGGGTGCGAAACTTATTTGGCAATGAACGAGTCATTAAGCTAACCCCCTGAATAGCCAACTCATTACTGCCCCCCTCAGGTATAATTAAACACGGAGCGAATTGCCGACTTAACTCATCTAAATAAATTGGGTCAAATCTTTGTTTATACTCAGAACGACTAACAAAAATAAGTTTCATTCCCGCACTTTTAGCGCGGCGCAGAGTGGGATTTTCACCAATTTTTAAAGACAATTCCTCCCCCCTTATTAAACCTATAGTCTCAAATCCAAACATTTGACCTGCAGCAGCAGTAGCAGCGATATGATTTGAATAGGCTCCACCAAAAGTGACCAATCGATTAATCCCTGCCGCTAAAGCTGCTTTTAAATTAGGGAGTAATTTTCTGAGCTTGTTACCGGAGGCCTCGGCCATAAGAAGATCTTCTCTCAAGAGATGCAAAGGGCCGCGATTGATTTTGAAGGGCATTAAATCAATTGCTTCGATTTTAGCTTTTTGACCAAGCCAATAATCCAATTCGAGCTTCTTATTCTCTGTGTGATTCATGAGATTCAAAATTAGGCGGGAAATCTTAGAAAGCCCTAAACTCACGACAATAAAAATGAAAATACCCGTAAAACCTTTGAAAACACAAAAATTTAAAAAAGAACAAATGTTAAAATAAAATGTATTTCATCGAATTAATTTGCTTTTTATCGTATTTATTGACACTTTTGACCTATCGATAAGCAAAACCTTCTGATTTGGCCTTTATAAAATACATATTAATCACGGCTTGTCTCCTAAATGTGTCGTCAATGATGGCCCAGGTTGGGATCAATACGGCTAACCCGCAAGCCGCTCTCGATATCGAAAGCAGCATTTATGGTGTTGTGATGCCTCGCTTGGCTTTAACCTCTACTCAAGTCGAGGGTCCTGTCTCTAATCCACAAGGGGGAAATATTCCTGCTGGAACGGTAGTATACAATACCGCTACGACAAACAATGGCACTCATGATGTTTCTCCTGGGCTTTATGTCTGGACTGGTGCCCAGTGGGAGGCTCAGTTTGAACGCAAGGAACAAGTTATGTTCGAAAGCGTTTTGGGAATTCGCACAGAGCCTCTGATTGGTCTTCTGCCTACAAATATTGGTGGACTTAATAATCAAACCTTCACCCCTTCATACACCGGAACTTATAAAGTGATACTCTCAGTAAACTATGGTGGTGGTGTGGCCAAACAACCAAATGAGAATGGATCTCCTGGCAGTGATGGCGATTTAAACATTGCCCGTCAAACAGGTACCTTCGACTTTGAACTTGATGGAATCCATCGCTATATACCGGTGGGCGCTTACTCGACTAACTACGACAACAGTGTAGAACTTCCATTAGGCGGCGATCGTAAATTCTTTGCCATTTGGCAAGAGTATAATTGGACTGGTTTTGTTTCGTTACAGGCCGGCGTAGGACACCCTTTTAATTTATCATTCACACAAAATCTTTCTCCAGAATTCGAAAATGATGGCTCTGGGACAGGACGTGGGTATATCGCTTATGATCTGCCCTGCCGTGTGGAATTTATCTATATGGGAGAATAAGTCATGAAATTCAAGAATTCCATATTCGCTGTTTTAATGGTCATAAGCCAGATACCCGCTTTGGGACAAATTGGTATTGGCACCAGTAATCCAGAAGGACTTCTTGATATCTCAATGACCCAGGGATTCGTTTATCCACGTGTTGCTCTAAGCAATACTGATACCGCTTCAATAACCACCCCAGATGGAAACCCTCCTGTAATAGGGACCATGATTTACAATACCAAAAGCAGTGGCATTGGCACCACCGCAGTATATCCTGGTTTATATCAATGGAATGGAACCCAATGGGTCGCTCAATTTGATAAAAAAGACAACAAAATCTACATTCAAAACCATAATCTTCGCAGCGGACACAGTGTGGGAGAGCAAGGAATTAGTTTTGACAAAAAAACCTTTGTGCCCCAGTATTATGGGACCTATAAAATCAAAGTGAGCGTGCATTTTGGTGGTGGTAAAATGGACCTTCCAACCACCGCTGAGCCAAACGATCAACACGTTAACTTTGGCGCCCAAGGTGGAGACTTTGTTTTCAGTTTTAATGGGCAAAATCACACGGTTTCTATGAAGAGTTTCTCCGGCAACAATGACGACGCCTTATTTAATGACGGAAGTCTTAAAGAATATAGCAACGCCTATAATCAAGCTCAATTCACAATTCTTGAAACTGATCTTACCCCTGGTGAAACTTACAATATTGGACTTACCTTTGAACAATTACTCGCCAACGGATTCGTTTCAGATGGTGCTATTGGAACAGAGGGTAGTGGTCATATCGATATCAATGGCGATTTAGGATGTGTTATTGAAATTAGTTACATTAACGAATAATTATGCCTCATAAACCTTTCTCTTTGATTAAAAGTATTGGCCTAGTTGGTCTATTGACACTCCTTTTTAGCCCAACGATCCGGGCCCAAATCGGCATAGGCACGACCACCCCAGAAGGGGCTATTGATGTGGGAGGCAATACTTCAGGCCTATTATTCCCTAGAGTTGCCTTAACAAGCACCCTCGATGTGACCACTATTATCAATCCCAATGGTGGAACACTCGCCGCTGGAACCACTGTGTTTAATACCAATAATAGCGCCATGGGTGCCAATGATGTTCAAATGGGCGTCTATACTTTCGACGGAACGCAATGGCAGCCTCAATTCAGTCGCGAGGATTATGCTTTGTTCAAACAAACAGGCGGATGTTTTCGTGTACCAATTCAATCTGGCGCATTAGAGTACGCTACAGCCAGCACGCTTGATGGTTTAAATCGAGAAATATTTATCCCCAAATACAGTGGTACTTATCGAATCGAAGTTAAAACCAACTTTGGCGCAGGAAAAATTGAGGATTTTACCACGGGTGGCGAAAGCAAAATTTCCCTTGCGACAAGTGAAGGTGCTTTTTTCTTTAAACTGGAAGGGAATGGACGCATTATGATTGATCCAGAATCCTCCTCATATGACTATGAACAAGGGTGGTCTTACACCCATGCCTATTCCGCTGAGAGTGACAATGAAGCCACGGCTATTGAGAGCTACAATGTGCCGCATTACGCTACTTTGGTTTATTACAAGCCCCTCATTGCTGGAGTTTCTTACACTTTTAATTTACGCCACAAGGCCGTTACCGGGGCTGCTGTTTTTCAAAATGCTGGTGCCTCAGGAGAAGGAATGGGACATGTAGGGCATGATGTTCCCTGCTCCGTGGAGTTCGAATTTCTTGGCAACTAATAAAAAAATGGTTTTTAGATTGCGTGACTAAGTGGTATTTTTACCCATGCAATTTCCTAAAAAACAAATTCCTGTAGAAGAAGGAGACTTTTACCTGACTCCCGAAGGATATCGTTGTTTTACGGCACAATATCACCTTAAACGGGGTTATTGTTGCGACAGTAATTGCCGTCATTGTCCATACAAAGGACAGACTAAATCTTAAACACACACTCCATGACCTTTCAAGAGGAAATAATTCAGGGCATACCCGAGGTTTTACCACAACCAAAGCCCTATGACCCTGAAGTCAATCATGCGCCAAAGCGCAAGTCAATTTTGTCCGCTGAAGAAGAGCAACTCGCCTTACGAAATGCCTTGCGTTATTTTCCAGCCATGCATCACAAAAGTCTTCTTGCTGAGTTCAAACAAGAGTTGCATGATTATGGCCGTATTTACATGTATCGATTGCGTCCAGACCACAAGATATTTGCGCGATCCATTGACGATTATCCGGGTCAAAGCCTTCAAGCAAGGGCCATAATGCTCATGATTCAAAATAATTTGGATCATGCCGTAGCGCAACACCCCCACGAACTCATTACTTATGGTGGTAATGGTGCTGTTTTTCAAAATTGGGCCCAGTATCGGCTAACCATGCAATACTTATCCCAAATGAATGATGAGCAGACGCTTGTCATGTACAGTGGTCATCCCATGGGCTTATTTCCTTCTGGACCACATGCGCCGAGAGTGGTGGTCACCAACGGAATGATGATTCCGAATTATTCGAAGCCCGACCATTGGGAGCGATTTAATGCTTTAGGGGTTTCTCAATATGGTCAAATGACGGCCGGAAGTTATATGTATATCGGCCCTCAGGGGATTGTCCATGGCACCACCATTACTGTACTGAATGCCTTTAGAAAGTTGGGCCGGTCGCCGCGGGGCGGTTTATTTGTAACCTCCGGTTTGGGCGGAATGAGCGGGGCTCAACCTAAAGCAGGAAATATTGCTGGTTGTGTTACCGTATGTGCCGAGGTTAATAAAAAAGCCATCGATACACGCCACAGTCAAGGGTGGGTGGATGAAGTTTTTGACGACCTGTCCGAGTTAACTCAGAAGGTTCGTTGGGCCATCAAAGAAAAGATTGCGATTTCAATCGCATTTCATGGCAACATCGTTGCTCTATGGGCACATTTTGAAAAGGAACAAATCAAAGTCGATTTAGGAAGTGATCAGACCTCACTGCACAATCCTTGGGCTGGAGGATATTATCCTGTTTCTTTGAGTTTTGAACAGGCCAATGAAATGATGGCCAATGATCCAAATGAATTCAAAGAACATGTTCAAAAAAGTCTAGTACGCCACGCTGAGCTGATAAACAAGCACACCGAAAAAGGCACGTATTTCTTTGATTACGGTAATGCATTTTTACTCGAGGCCTCACGCGCAGGTGGTGATTTACTAAAAAAAGGGAGTACTGAAGAGTTTATTTACCCAAGCTATGTTCAAGACATCATGGGGCCTATGTGTTTCGATTATGGATTTGGTCCATTTCGATGGGTATGCGCCTCTGGGGATGCCAAAGATTTGGCCAAAACAGATGATATCGCCTGCCGTGTTCTCGAAGCGCTCATGGCAGATGCCCCAGATGAAATCAAACAACAAATGGCGGACAACATACAGTGGATTAAAGGCGCTCAAGAAAATGCCTTGGTGGTGGGTTCACAGGCGCGTATTCTATACGCAGATAGTGACGGACGAATCGCCATAGCACGTGCCTTTAATAAAGCAATTTCAAAGGGGGAACTCGGTCCTGTTATTTTAGGGCGAGATCATCATGATGTATCGGGTACAGACTCTCCCTTCAGAGAAACCTCAAACATCTATGACGGCAGTAGATTTACAGCCGATATGGCGATTCAAAACGTAATCGGAGATTCGTTTAGAGGAGCGACTTGGGTCAGCATTCACAATGGTGGAGGCGTCGGTTGGGGCGAAGTAATCAATGGTGGTTTCGGTATGATTCTTGATGGTAGTCAAGAAGCAGAAAAAAAATTGAGTTCTATGCTTTTTTGGGATGTCAATAATGGAATTGCCAGACGCAGTTGGGCCCGAAATAATGAAGCCATTTTTGCCATAAAACGCGCTATGGAGCAAGAGCCTAATTTAAAAGTAACTTTGCCCAACATTGTGGACGACCAACTTTTTGAAGCAAAATAAAAACCTTAGTTTTTAATATAGCTGTTGCATTAATTCTCAGTAGAATAATCTTAAACCCAATATTATGAAGATTCGTTTATTGCTTTTTAGTTTAGGACTTGTGTTTGTGGGATGCAGTTCAATTCGCGTCGCAGTTGACTACGACACCGCAGTATCT
>CALJFV010000211.1 GCA_938074515.1 uncultured Flavobacteriaceae bacterium | reverse complement strand
GCCCCGCTCTGGGGAACCCCTAGGGCCGCATGGCCAAATCGCCCTGTATCTTGAATCGAACTATAAATACCCGATTTAAGAACCTCAATCTGACCGAATTTGATTTTCGCTCGCTGCTGGGTTCTGGCTTTGTGGGATGCCGTTTGTGATTCACTCAAATAGACTTGGAATTGGTCCTTATTTATAGGCACGAATTTTATAAGGTCTCCGGGTTTTGCCAAACAAGGTTCAGGGTCAAGAGGGTTGAAAAGTTTTAGAGGACACCGACCAATGACATGCCAGCCCCCAGGGGCGGTATTAGGGTAAATCCCAGTTTGCGCTCCGCCAATGGCAACACTTCCCGCCGGTACGCTCTGTGCTGGGACAGACTTACGAGCATGATGCAAGTCGGGATTTAGCCCCCCTAAGTACATGAAACCTGGCTGAAAACCATAGAAATACAGGGGGTATTCTCTAGCCGTATGTGCTTTGATGAGCTGGGAAAGATTTAGATTTTTTGCCTTTAAAAAAGCCTCTAGGTCTGGGGCTAATTCCGGGTCGTAACAAACCGGGACTTTAATAATGATTTTAGGGTGCTCATTTTTGGGCTCTTTTAAATGTTCCAGGGCAATATCTGGGAAAGAATCCCCTAAAAGTGACTGATCTGACCCGATCCAGGAGTCTCGAATCCAATCAATCCATGGGTCGAAATCTTTTTGAGGTCGGATAAATACCAGAGTC
This sequence comes from uncultured Flavobacteriaceae bacterium, assembly GCA_938074515.1. GTDB lineage: Bacteria > Bacteroidota > Bacteroidia > Flavobacteriales > Flavobacteriaceae > BACL21. The sequence continues at coordinate 5,517 of CALJFV010000211.1, read as the reverse complement.
AAGCTATGGTAAGCTACAATGCTATCCCGGATGGATTCATGTAAAAGTATCTGACGGAGTTGCCAGATTTGTGTGATGGTTTTGGGGTCAATGCCTGCTGGCCATTGAATGATCAGAGCACGCTGGCCTAGAGGAATAAATTTTATCGAATCAATTCCCTGCATTACTCCTGATTTATCGCCCAAATGGCTTTGGCAATCGCCAAGGCATTTGGATGGTCTGAATGAATACAACAGGTCCTGGAGCTCAAGGGTAAAAGTTTGTCGTCAATGGTGCGAACCTGCCCAGCACATAAGTCGATAAATTGTTGTGTTGCTTGGTCCGGATCATGGATGATGGCTTCGGACTCACTTCTGGACACCAGGCTTAAATCGGGGTCATAACGCCGATCAATAAAACTCTCGGCCCAAATTGCTTCTTGGGGTAAATCGCCTAGATCAAACAGTACAGAATTTGCGGCCGTAATTACTACAGCCTTTGGACAGAGTTCTTTGACCACATCCATCAGTAGCTCAGCTATTTCTGGGGTTTTAGCCACATCGTGATAAAGCGCTCCATGGGGTTTAATGTGGGTGAGTGGTACACCACAGATATCAGCGCATTCGAGTATCAATTCAATCTGCCCTCGCAAACTGTTTTTGAGCTCAGCAGGCGGTAAATCTATGGAGATACGCCCGAAATTTTGACGGTCAGCATAAGAAGGATGAGCCCCGATGGCAACTTGGTGTTCCTGGGCCAGATGCATGGTTTTTAAAATGAGATCCCGAGAACCAGCATGAGCCCCAGTGGCGATATTACAGCGCGAAATATAAGCCATGATCTGAGCGTCATTGGCCATGCCTTCCCCTAAGTCGCAGTTAATGTCCATTTAAAAAAGCATTTGTATGGCGCCACTGATGCCTTTGAATCCCACCAATAGAGTCACCAAAAATATCAGCCCTCCAAAAATATTTTGCCACCGGTTGTTCACAGCCTGCTGCATGAGTTCGGACTTATTGACTAGCCAAAGGACCAGTCCAGCGATGATGAAAATAAGGGTGCCATTCGCTACTTGCGCAAATTGAATTACGGTAATGGGTTTGATTCCAGTGGCCGAGAGTAATACACCAACAATCAAAACCAGGCGCCAAATTTGTTTGAATTTTTGGCTCTGATTTTCGGTAGACCAGCCCAAACAACCACAAGCCACATAGGCCGCGGCCAGTGGTGCAGTGATGGCTGAGGTCAGACCAGCGGCGAATAGACCTATACCCATGAGTATTTTGGCCAAAGCGCCGTACAAGGGTTTTAATCCTTCGGCTAAATCTGCCGCACTACTGATTTCTGTTATGCCAGAACCTGCCGCGCAAACCACGATGCTCATCGACACCAAACCGCCGAGCCCAATGGTCCAATAGGTGTCCTTTTTGACCTGGGACAGTGCGGCCGAATCGTTCCATTTTTTTTTCACAAGCGAGGCATGTAGAAAAATATTGTAGGGCACTATTGTGGTGCCAATCAGGCCAATAACGGTCCAAAGACTTTGATTTGGCAAAGAAGGTATGAGTAAACCGCGCAGTAATGCAGAGATGTTGGGCTGAATTAAAAAAGCTGTAATCACAAAGGAAATGCTCATGAATAAGACGAGCAAGGTCAAAATGCGCGTTAGGATTTTGTCGCTTTTTTGTGAAAGGACAACATAGGCGATGAGCCCTAAAATAAGTGCAGTCAGATCTATCTCGACGCCTAGAATCGTCCATTTTAAGGGTCCGAACAAGGCCGTTAAACCCAATACACCACCGCCTAAATTTCCTGCTTGATAGGCTGTATTGCCCATGACAATGGCCAGTAAAATAAGCCATAGCACAGGCCGTCGCCACAGAGAATTACTGAGCTGTCCCCGGAGCAGTTCTGCCAGACCACTTTGGGTGACCAGTCCGATACGTGCTGCCATTTCTTGTAATACGATGGTGGCACCCGTAGAGAGTAAAACAGCCCACAAAAGTGCATAACCATAATTCACTCCAGCAATAGAACATAAAGTTACCGTTCCTGGCCCAATAAAGGCAGCCGCGACGATGATTCCTGGGCCAATATTTTTAAATGAGCGCAGTGCCATAAATTAATTAGGATTGAGCGAGTGTTTTAACAGCCTTTATAAAATGATCTAATTCTGTAGTGGTGGTGAAGACATTGGGCGTGATGCGGCAACCATGCACATTGGCGTAATCAATGGCAACGGTAAATACACCATGCTCATCCAGCAATCGCTGGGCCATGACCTCCGGGGACATATTACTCAGACCAATATTACCAATACCGCAGGCACGATGGGGCTCCCAAGGGGTATTGATCACCACATTGGGAATGTCCCTCAGTGCATCCATCCAGTAAGTGCGCAAAAATCGCAGACGCTCTTCTTTGCGGGCGAGTCCAATAGTGTTTAGATAATTGAGGGCATCATTGATTCCCAAAGTTATGTATGCAGGGTGGGTCCCGAGATGATTGAGCCTTAGAATATTACTGCGGTCCTCAATGTAATCCGCTAAAAGAGGCCAAAGCGGGGCAATGCGCTTATCCTCAATATAGAGCAGGCCGTTGCCTAGTGGGGCGGCCAGCCATTTGTGGAGGCTGGAGCCGTAATAGTCGCAGTTAAGGTCTTTTATATCAAAATCAAAATGGCCCACGCAGTGTGCTCCGTCCACTAAAACCTCTACCCCGTGGCTGTGGGCCATATCGCAAATTTTTCTGATGGGTAGAATCTGTCCTGTAATGTTGATCATGTGACAGACCATAATCATTCTGGTGTTGGCCTTAATTTTGGATTCGTAAAGGGCGACAATTTCATCGTCGTCTTTAGGGTGATTGGGGACTGAGACCAAGTCCTCGGTTAAGCCATGGCGCTGAACCACTTGCTCAAACATGACCTTCATGGCCCCGTAATCCTGTAGGGCATAAATGACATGATCGTCTTTTTGCCAAGGATAACCCGCGATGACCAGATCCAAGGATTCTGTAGTGTTTCGGGTAATAATCAGGTTGCTCGAAGGTATACCCATGAAATCAGCCAGAGCCTTGGAGGTTTCCCTACGGTCTTTATCGAGCTGGGTGCGCATATAATGGGATCCCTCTAAATTGACGCGCTCCATATGGGATTTTAGGCGCTCAAGCGTAGGTTTTGGAATCATATTATAGTACCCACTCTCCAGATTAATATAATCGGTGGTCAAAGCGTACTGACTGCGTATTGTCTCCCAAAAATCTGCGGGGGACTGAGTGTTTTTCCCTGGGGCACTCATAGTTTTATTGATCTTACTTGACCCATCACTTTCACCTAAGAATTTGGGGTAAGTAAACGGCAAAACGCCAAGTAACGATGCTTTTTTGAGAAAACTGCGCTTATCCATGCCTGGAGTTATTGTGGTTGTCGACTTAAAGATAGCTAAGATTCTCTTTCTGGGCCATTCACTGAATGCTTTTCCTTATATTTAGAACACTAACGAATAGAATACAAATCATCGCTGGGTGATTTGCAGATCATGCAAAAAAACTACATGACCTATATCTATGCTTCTGGGATTTGCCTTAATGGCAACCGGAGCGATTTGGACTTAAATCCGTAAACCCATGATAAAAAAATTGAACCGTTTTACCCTTTTATTTTTAGCATTGAGCTGTACTGCCGTTTTTGGTCAAGAATCGGATGCAAGTACTGGCGCTAATTCCATTGATTCACTTATGGTAGATTACCCTAAATCGAGCGGATTCATCGACAGTTATTTCGATGCGGAAAAAGGAAAGCTCCTATGGGGGATTCCGGATAGTATTTTAGGCAGAGATTTGTTGATGGTGACGCGATTTGCCCAGCTTCCAGCCGACTATTCCGGTTATACTAATGCCGGGAGTAAAACGGCAGAACGCATTGTACGCCTTGAAAAAAGTGCGGGACGAGTGCTACTACGCGAGCACTCCTTTGTCAATACAGCCAACGAAAACGACCCCATTGCCCAGTCAGTACAGGCCAATAATTTCGCCCCAATTTTGGCCGCTTTTGACTTAGAAAACGAGCCGGAGGATGATCTGAATCATGCGGTTTCTCTTATTGATGTCAGTGACTACTTCTCTGAGGATTCACCGGGATTTAATCTAATCAGTGAAGGCAATAAAAAGAAGTATAAAATCGGCCGTCAAGACAAGAGTAGGTCCTTTATAGAAAAGTGTCGCAGCTTTCCCCAAAATGTTGAGGTGTTGCACACTCTGACCTTTGAGGTAGGAGAAGCCCCGCGAGGCAATCGAACCAGTACCTTTAGCTTCCAGGTGAATCATTCCTTGGTACTACTGCCCAAAGAACCCATGCAAATGCGCCGGTCTGACAAAAGGGTTGGTTGGTTTAGTCTTAAAAAAATTGATTATTCTTCGCCGGCTTTAAAATCCGATGAGTTCGAGGTGGCTGTGCGTTGGCGACTCGAGCCCAAAGACCTAGAGGCTTATAAGCGGGGCGAACTGGTCGAGCCTAAAAAGCCGATTGTTTTTTATTTGGATCCTGCCACGCCCATGAAATGGCGCCCTTACTTCAAGCAAGGTATAGAAGATTGGCAAGCGACTTTTGAGTCGGCGGGTTTTAAAAACGCCATTATCGCCAAAGATCCCCCGACCCCCGAAGAAGACCCTGACTTTTCGCCCGAAGACGTGCGTTATTCTACGGTGCGCTATGTGGCCTCCACCACCAGAAATGCCGTAGGCCCTAGTGTGAAAGATCCGAGATCGGGTGAAATCATAGAGAGCGATGTGATCTGGTATCACAATCACTTGCGCTCTTATCGCAATAGATATCTGCTCGAGACGGGGGCGGCCAATCCGAAGGCCCGAACATTGGATACTCCAGAAGAGGAAATTGGTGAAATGATGCGCCGAGTCATCGCTCATGAGGTGGGTCACGCCTTGGGGCTTCCCCACAATATGAAGGCGAGTTCTGCTTACGCCGTGGATTCATTGCGCTCAGGGTATTTTACCCAAAAAATGGGGATTGCCACCACTATTATGGATTATGCGCGCTATAATTATGTGGCGCAACCCGGTGATGAGAACATCAGATTTGTGCGGCAAATAGGGCCCTATGATCACTACGCCATCGAGTGGGGCTATCGGTATTTTGAGGGACTCAATACCGATCAGGTAGCGGCCGAGCTCAAGGCAATGGTCGATGAAAAGTCCTTGGATCCGATTTATATGTTTGGCGGTCGGGGCAATGATCCAAACGCTCAAACTGAAAAAATGATGGAGCTTTATAATTGGAAACAATCAGAGAAACCATTCGAACGCACTTATCGCCGTATTTCCAACTTAGATGATCGTTATGAAAATGGTGTGCATGATCTTATGAAATTCGTTAAATTTGGGTATGGGCGCGGTTCAGATCATGCGTCTAAAGATATAAGAATGAATTATATGCCTCGAGATGAAGGAATTAAAATGGTTAAAAAATATGACCATGTTAAACCAAAAAAAGATCTAAACAGATGGTTAGAATATGTAAAT
>CALJFV010000210.1 GCA_938074515.1 uncultured Flavobacteriaceae bacterium | reverse complement strand
GTATGTGGTTTGAGCGTTTTGTAATCATTGTGACCTCATTGCACCGCGATTACTTGACCTCGTCCTGGACCATGTTTTCACCGACTTTTGTCGATATCGGAATTTTCATTGGAACTATTGGGTTCTTCTTTGTACTCTTCTTATTGTACTCACGAACATTCCCAGTGATCGCGCAAGCAGAGGTTAAGTCAATTCTGAAAACTTCTGGAAGTACCTATAAAACACTACGCGAAAAAGAAGGAGATGACGCCAAACATTATGTGATGCCGAATGCGCCAAAAGCCAAAGGCAAAAATTCTAAAAATAGTTAATTATGGCCTCGAAAGTAATTCACGCCCTTTACAACGACGACGATATTTTAATGAATGCCGTTAAGACCGTTCGTGCAGAGCACTATCATATTGAGGAAATATACACCCCGTTCCCGGTTCATGGACTAGACAAGGCTATGGGTCTTGAAGGGACACGAATTGCCATTACCTCATTCATGTACGGTGTTTTAGGATTAACTGTGGCCGTATTGATGATGAATTTTATCATGATTGAGGACTGGCCACAAGACATTGGGGGAAAGCCAAGTTTCAGTTATTTGGAAAACATGCCGGCTTTCGTGCCCATCATGTTTGAAATGACGGTCTTTTTTGCGGCCCACCTTATGGTGATTACCTTTTACATGCGCAGTAAACTTTGGCCTTTCAAAAAAGCTGAAAACCCTGACCCACGTACTACCGACGATCATTTTCTTATGGCTATTGATGCTGGGCATGGCGATGTTGATGCCATGATGAAAGTTTTGGAGTCGACAGGTGCTGTAGAATTAAATATAGTTGAACAAGAGCAAGCCCACTAATATGAAGAATACGATTAATTTCACGATAATGACCCTGGCGGCGTTGATCATGACCTCGTGTTTTGATTCAGCAAAGCCTAATTATCAATACATGCCGAATATGTATCGTCCTGTAGGTTATGAAACGTATGGTGCTTATGACGTATTCCCTTCAGGCCAAGAGGCTATGTTGCCCGTCGATGGAACAATACCACGAGGATGGGAGCCCTACGATTATCCGAATACGACCGAAGGATTAAATGATGCCAAGGCCACGCTGAAGAACCCTATGGCTGTAACTCAGGAGAGTTTAGCAAAGGGAAAAGCCATGTATGATATTTACTGTGCTGTTTGTCACGGAGAAAAGGGAGATGGGCAAGGGATTTTAGTTAAGCGTAAAAAGATCTTGGGAATCCCAAGTTATGCGGATCCAGGACGTTTGATTACTGAAGGTGGTGTTTACCATGTTCAAATGTATGGACTGAACTCAATGGGCTCTTACGCGTCACAAACGAACCAAGAAGAGCGTTGGGCCATTACCCAACACGTTATGAACTTAAAGGCAACTCTTGAGGGAACTCCGTTACTCCAGCCTGAAACTGAAGAAAAACAATAGGACAAAGAGAATCGCAAAAGATATGTACACGCTACCCAATAAATTAAAAGTTTTTGCACTAGTTTTTATGGTTTTAGGAGCCATAGGAATTGTTGCTGGTTTTTTGTCTGCACCAAAGACCACCGAAGAGGTTGCCGCAATGATGGCCGATTCACATCATGGAGAAGAGCACGCTGCTCAAACCCATGATATGGAAGGTCATGCAACTGTCCACAATACAGAAGAACACAAAACAGAGATACACGCTGGAGCAGAGCACCATCAAGAAGGGGTCGGGCATGAAGCGTCCCACTCAGAGCAGGACGCTCATCAAGAGCACTTAGAACACGTAATGCATCAAATGCAAAACCGCCCTTGGTCAGCACTTTACATCGCGTCGTTTTTCTTTTTCATGATCGCATTGGGTGCTTTGGCCTTTTATGCGATACAATATGCCGCACAGGCCGGTTGGTCTCCAATTCTTTTTCGTGTTATGGAAGGGGTTACGGGTTATTTACCGGTAGCTTCTATTGGTGTTTTGGTGTTGCTGATGGCTTCCGCCTTTGGCTTAAACCACATCTTCCACTGGATGGATCCTGAACTCGTTAACCCAGAGAGCGCGCATTACGACAAAATTATTGCCGGAAAGAGTGGGTATTTAAATATTCCATTTTTTCTGATTCGCGCGATCGTGTTTCTACTTGGATGGAATGCCTATCGTTGGTTATCCCGTAAGTACTCAGTGGCCGATGATAACGCTAACGACCAAAGTTTTTTCAAGAAAAATTTTAAACTTTCTGCTGGATTCTTGGTATTCTTTATCGTTACAGAGTCCATCATGTCCTGGGACTGGATCATGAGTTTTGACCCACACTGGTTCAGTACACTATTTGGTTGGTATGTTTTTGCAGGAATGATGGTTTGCGCCATTACTGTGATTGCTTTAGTAACCATTTATCTAAAATCTCAGGGATACCTCGAAGAAGTTAACGACAGCCATATTCATGACTTAGCTAAGTTTATGTTTGCGTTCAGTATTTTTTGGACATACCTATGGTTCTCACAATTTATGCTGATTTGGTATGCCGATATTCCAGAAGAAGTGACTTATTTCGTGACCCGAATTGAGCAGTACAAACTCCCATTCTTTGGGATGATTGCGATGAATTTTGTGTTCCCACTATTACTACTCATGAATAGTGATTACAAACGGGTAAACTGGTTTGTCGTGATGGCCGGTATTGTAATTCTTGCGGGCCACTATTTAGACGTCTTTAACATGGTTATGCCTGCTACTGTTGGTGAAAGTTGGACCATTGGTGTTCCAGAAATTGGCGCTTTAATGTTCTTCTTTGGATTGTTTGTCTATGTAGTATTTAACACATTAACAAAGGCACCATTAGTGGCTAAGAACAATCCATTTATTAAGGAGAGTAAGCATTTTCATTATTAATTAAACGTATAAAGTAGACTTACGATGACCGCATTTTTAGTAGTATTAGTAATCGTTCTTTTTGGTGTTGCGCTCTGGCAAATGTCCAAAATATTCGAACTCTCTAAACCAAAGTCGGATACTTCAGACGAAATTGCCAATGATCAAGACAACCGAATCAACGGAAAATTGATGTTGATGTTTGTTGGGTTCATTTATGTTTTGGCTTTTATATCGCATTACAAATGGAGCAAGGTATTCTTGCCACAAGCCGCATCTGAGCACGGGGTAGATATCGATCAATTGTGGTTGATTTCAATGGTTCTGATTTTTGTGGTGGGGATCATCACTCAGTGGTTGTTGCATTACTTTGCCTTTAAATACCATGGACGTCAAGGCCAAAAGGCAACCTTCTTTGCCGATAATGACAAGCTAGAATTTATTTGGACGATCATTCCTGTAATTGTGTTGGCAGGTCTGATTATTTACGGATTGTTTACTTGGACGGACATTATGAATGTCGAGCCCGACGAAGATCCTATGGTCATAGAATTGTACGCTTATCAGTTTGATTGGCGCGCACGATACAGCGGGACTGATAATGTCTTAGGAGACGCCAATGTACGACTGATTGAGGGGTCAAATGTACTGGGGGTAGATTTGGCTGATCCGAACAGTCAAGATGATATCGTGGTATCGGAACTGCATCTTCCTGTGGGAAAAAAGATACTCTTTAAAATGCGTTCCCAAGATGTATTGCATTCGGCCTATATGCCCCATTTCCGGGCACAGATGAACTGTGTTCCCGGGATGGTGACTCAATTTGCTTTTACGCCCACCATGACCACGCAGGAGATGCGCATGAATGACGATATGGTGGCTAAGGTTCAAGACATCAATACCATCAGAAGAGAAAAAAGTAAAATGCTAGAGGCCAAAGGCGATGAAGCATTGGAGCCTTATGAATTTGACTACTTATTATTGTGTAACAAGATTTGCGGAAATAACCACTATAATATGCAGATGAAAATTGTAGTGGAAACTCAAGAGGAATTTGAGGCTTGGTTGGCAGAGCAAGGATCTGTATCCAAAACCTTAGTAGTACAATAACAAAAACATCAAAAAGATATGTCAGCACACGCACACGATTTAGCAGCAGAACAGCACGAGGATCACGGACATCATCACAAGGAGACTTTTGTCACCAAATACATCTTTAGTCAAGATCACAAAATGATCTCTAAACAATACTTAATTACAGGTTTGTTTATGGGGATCATTGGTATTGGGATGTCTCTAATTTTTAGATTGCAGTTGGCTTGGCCAGACAAACAATTTCCAATTTACGAGTTATTGCTTGGTAAGTGGGGATTAGACGGTGTCATGGACCCGAGTGTTTACTTGGCTTTGGTAACCATACACGGAACCATTATGGTGTTTTTTGTGTTGACCGCCGGGCTAAGTGGGACCTTTAGTAACCTGCTTATTCCATTGCAAATCGGAGCCCGAGATATGGCTTCAGGATTCTTGAATATGGTGTCGTTCTGGTTATTTTTCTTATCGAGCTTGATTATGGTTATGTCTTTATTTGTTGAGGCAGGACCAGCTTCTGCAGGATGGACCATATACCCTCCGCTCAGTGCTTTACCACAGGCGATTCCTGGCTCAGGAGCAGGGATGACACTTTGGTTGGTGTCCATGGCTATTTTCATCGCTTCATCTTTATTGGGGTCATTGAATTATATAGTTACAGTGATCAACCTAAGGACTAAAGGAATGTCCATGACGCGTTTGCCTCTGACTATTTGGGCTTTCTTTGTAACGGCAATCATCGGTGTAGTTTCCTTCCCTGTATTGTTATCTGCGGCACTTATGCTAATCATGGACCGTAGCTTTGGCACCTCGTTTTTCTTGAGTGATATCTATATTGCTGGTGAGGTTTTACATAATCAAGGAGGGTCTCCAGTGCTTTACGAACACTTGTTCTGGTTCTTGGGCCACCCTGAAGTTTACATTGTTTTATTGCCCGCTTTGGGGATCACTTCAGAGGTCATTGCCACTAATGCACGCAAACCGATCTTCGGATATCGTGCTATGGTTGCCTCGATCATTGCCATTGCCTTTTTATCGACCATTGTTTGGGGGCACCATATGTTTATATCGGGGATGAATCCATTCTTAGGATCGGTATTTACCTTTACAACCT
>CALJFV010000209.1 GCA_938074515.1 uncultured Flavobacteriaceae bacterium | reverse complement strand
ACCGTTTTTAGAACTACCAACTCCTTTTTTGTGAGCCATTTTCTTTCGGTTTTATAGGTTATACATTTTTGATTGCCTCAATAAGGTCTGCCTTCTTCATTGATGAAATTCCGACAATACCTTTATCCTTGGCAAGATCTTTTAGTTGAGCTACAGTCATTGAATCATAATCAGCAGATTGATCGGCTTTTGGTGCTTCAACAGCCGCTTTTGGTGCTGATTCCACTTTTGGCGCAGCTTCTACTTTAGGTGCTGCTGATTTTGCTTTAGGAGCCACTTTCTGTGCACCACTAGCCACAATTCCTTCGATGAGGATTTCTGTGAGGGCTTGACGATGTCCATTCTTTTTGCGGTATCCTTTTCTGCGTTTCTTTTTAAACACAATGACTTTGTCACCTTGAAGGTGTTTTAAGACTTTTGCGCCAACTTGTGCGCCGTCTATAGCCGGGGCGCCAATGGTTACTTTGTCACCTTCACCAATCAAAAGAACGTTGTCAAATGACACTTTTGCGCCCTCCTGTTCTGGTAAACGATGAACAAAAACCTTTTGGTCTTTCGCAACTTTAAATTGCTGCCCTGCTATCTCTACAATTGCATACATAGCGTATCGATTAATTTATTGTTTTTGTTATCTCCTTAAACTCTGCATCAAAGCGGCTGGGCTTAAGGCGGGTGCAAATATAATTTTAATATTTAATACCGCAAAGGTATTTTTGTCATAAAGTAAGAGCAGAATCCAGCACCCATTTCGAGTTTTGGAAGACCCTAAGCCTTTTTGCCAGCGTCTTTTCTTTGATTGGCTAAATAAACCCCAGACAAAACAATTAAGGCAGATATTGCTTGATACCATCCGAATCGCTCTCCGTCAAAAACACCCCATAATACAGCCACAACAGGCATGGTGTAGGTCACCGAGGACGCAAATACAGGACTGGAGATTTGGATCATTTTATTGAAGAGGATTTTGGCAAGTGCCGTCCCAAACAAAGCCAATATGGCGATATAACCCGAGGACACCTGCACTTCAGGCATGGTCCAAATTTGATCAAAATACCCTGTACTGATCAAAATAATCAAAGCCGGAATCACAATCACCACGAAATTTCCTGTCGCAATGGCCAAAGGAGATAATTCATTGAGATGCTTCTTTAATATATTGACATTTAATGCATAACCTACGGAAGCAATAAGCACTAAGATACCGTACCAATGATTTTGCTGTGGATTGATATGCGCCCCAGCCATAATAAGCATAACCGAACCGACCAACCCAATAAAGACCCCTATCATCTGACGCTTAGTGGTATTTATACTGAAAACTAAATATCCCAGCACAGCAGTCGCCAAGGGCGTCAAGCTATTGAGAATCGAAGCAACAGCACTGTCAATCTGCTTTTGTGCAAAGGCAAATAAAAAGGCCGGGAAAAAAGTGCCAAATAGAGCCGACAAAGCAATCCATTTCCATTGGGATTTCCTAATCTGTTTTAAGGTAGGGAGCCCCACCGAAAACAAGATAATCGCCGTCATAACTGTGCGTAATGAACCCAATTGTATTTGGGTCAGCCCTACCAAACCCTTTTTGATCAGAATAAAGGAGGTCCCCCAAATCACGGAAAGGACAATGAGATAAAGCCATTTTTTTTCCATTCAAGAGGTAATTATTGCCATCTGAGGGTTTCCATCATCCGACGAATATCTTTTCGGGCATAATCAATCGCGGGATATAAGGAGTCGAAGTTTGGTTTTGTGTTGAAATAGAGTGCCCCAGTTAAAAAATGACGGGTACTGTCTGTAAGATAAAATTGGGCATGGGATGCCGCTGGACCATCGATCTGGTAATACATTCCGTAAACATTATGCAGTGGATCTACTCTAGGCTGCTCCAATATTTCAGTGGCCTTAATCGTATGGTCGTAGGTGAGTTTTTGCGCATCGTTTAAAAGTTGTGCTAAATCCCCATTCACCCCTTGATAAGTCAAATAAATCGTGGCGCCCATGAATGGATATTCCAGATTTAATGCACAACGCTCCTTTGCTTTAGGCTGGGTAAACTGATTTAAATCAAATTCATAAGGACAGTCCGAGGCGTAACGCAGATATTTTGGCTCAGGAAAATCCAAACGTAAAAAAGCGGCAGGCTTTACCACAACTTGATCTTGACAACTCAATAGAATTATTCCAAAAAGCGCATATAGCACTAACTTAAAATAATTTTTTGGGCTTAAAAACCTTTGAAAAAGGTCGACCCGAGATCTCTGATGGCTCACTATTGCGTTCTTATGATTATCAACCATATTATTCCTGTATGGTGAGCTTTATTTGACTAATGCGCTTACCCTGAAAAGATTCGATAACAAATTGATAACGTCCAAAAATCACGATTTCGTCTTTTTTTGGAAAGCCTTTGGTCAATTCAAGAATAAATCCTGCCAAAGACTCCGCCTCGCCCTTGGCCTCTTCAAATTCCTTGGCCTCTTCAAGTTGAATCACGCGATAAAAATCTTTTAATGGAGTCTTGCCTTCAAATACAAAATTTCGATCATCCAGCTTGGAAAAAACCAAGTCTTCATCATCAAATTCATCGGTTATTTCACCAACAATTTCCTCTATTATATCTTCCAAAGTAATCAAACCACTTGTTCCGCCGTACTCGTCTACGACAATGGCTAAATGCATTTTCATTTGCTTAAACTCATTGAGCAAATCATCCAATTTTTTATTCTCAGGCACAAAATAAGGAGCGCGCAAGAGTGCAGACCAATCAAATTCCTTTTTCTCAAAATATGGCAGAAGGTCTTTGACGTAAAGGATTCCCTTTATCTGATCAATGGACGCTTCAAATACCGGAATACGGGAGTATCCGTGCTTGAGAATATCGGCTAATACTTCTTGATACGACGCCTCGATGTCAAGAGCGAATATATCCATTCTGGGGCGCATGACGTTTTTTGTATCGGTCGCTCCAAAAGTCACAATGCCCTGAAGAATCTTCTGTTCGTCTGTCGAGGTTTCTTCGTCAGAGGTAAGCTCAAGCGCTTGACTCAACTGATCGACACTGATGCTTAACTTTTGTTTTGAAAATCTCCCTTCCAAATAAACGGTCGCATTACGCATGGGGCGACTCAGGGGGGTAAACAGTCCAAACAAGATTTGAATCGGCATGGCCATAAACGTCGCGAAACGCAACTTGTTACGACTGGCATAAACCTTTGGCAGAATCTCCCCAAACAGAAGAATTAAAAACGTAACCAAACCAACCTCAATCAAAAATCTTAGCCAGTCTGGATTAATCGTTGAGAAAAACGGGGCGGCTACAGTGTCAAAAACAAGGACGATCGCGATATTGATTAAATTGTTGGCAATTAAAATCGTCGCAAGCAAGCGTTTGGGTGTGTCCAAAAGCTTAGCCACCGTGTTCATTTGTTTCGAACGGCCTGCCTCATCTTCAGGATTTAGGTCTGCTGTAGTTAATGAGAAAAATGCAATTTCAGCACCTGAAATCAACGCAGAACAAAATAAGAGTAACAGTATTCCCCCAAACCCTAAAAGCTCAGGAAAAGCGAGTGATGCTATAAATATACTCGGGGGCTCTGGTTCCACAGATAAAAGTTTTAAAAAGGCTTAAAAAGGCAAGTCATCTTCTGCCTCTTGCTGCACGCCTTGACTTGAAGCCACATCGATGCTATTTGAAGCGTTTGCTCCAGTGCTATATGAGGCATTAGACCCAGAAGACATAGGGTCTGACCCCGGATTATCGCTATTTTTTGGTGTTAAAAAGGTGAAATCGGTACATTGAATCTCAGTACTGTAGCGATCATTTCCTTGATCATCGGTCCACTTTCGGGTCTTTAAACGCCCCTCAATGTAGACCTTATCACCCTTTTTCAAATATTTTTCACACACCTCTGCGCCTTTATTACGCACCACTATATTGTGCCA
>CALJFV010000208.1 GCA_938074515.1 uncultured Flavobacteriaceae bacterium | reverse complement strand
TATCGGGCAAAATCCTGTGAACACAACCCCCAAGACGCGCTACACCCTCAACAATCAATAAGTTCGATCCAACACCTTGAATGTTTGCGCCCATGGACTGAAGCATACGACAAAGTTGTTGTAAATAAGGCTCACAAGCCGCATTATAAATGGTAGTTGTTCCTTTGGCTAAAACGGCAGACATCAATATATTGGCTGTTCCTGTTACTGAGGCCTGGTCCAACAACATATAGGTCCCGGTCAATCCATTTGGCGCTTCTACCCCGTAAAATCGTTCGTCCTTATTGTAGCGAAAGGTCGCGCCGAGTTTAATAAATCCTTCAAAGTGGGTGTCCAGACGTCTACGACCAATCTTATCCCCGCCAGGACGTGGTATATAGCCTTTTCCAAAACGCGCAAGTAATGGCCCAACAATCATAATAGATCCGCGTAAGCTACTGCCCTCTTTTTTGAATAATTCAGACTCTAAATAATCTAAATCTAATTCATCCGACTGAAATCGATAAGCCCCAGAAGAAAGGCGCGCTACCTTTACCCCTAGATGCGATAAAATGGTAATGAGTTTATTGACATCGATTATGTCCGGTATATTCTCTATTACTACCGGTTCTTCGGTCAGTAATACGGCGCAAAGGATTTGAAGTGCTTCGTTTTTCGCGCCTTGTGGACGAATCTCACCTGAGAGTTGATGTCCTCCTTCAATGTGAAAAGTACCCATAATTTTATTGTGGATTAATAACGCTTACGCCCGCGACTCGGTTTGTGGGTTTTCTTGACGTAACGCTTTTTAGTTTGGATAAAAGCGTTGACTTGGGTTAAGTCTTCTTCACTATCTTTAAGATTGAGCTGTCCGTCTGAAAGCTCAAAAAGATGATTGAAAATAACTTGATCATCAACAGTATCTTTGTTCCAGTTTAAAAAACTCTTCTTCATGTGGTTAGCAATGGTCATTACCAAACCATCCTTTTTATCTCCGTCTTCCCATTTAACGGCCACATCTATCATGCGTTTGATATTGTTGCCATAAAAGCGATATTTTGGGAAGTTTTGAGGATAGGCTAAAGGTTGTGGGCGCTCTGCTAACTCTTCCGGTGAAGGTATTGGGTAAGGGGCATCGACATCAAGCTTAAAATCTGAGATCATAAAAAGTTGGTCCCATAATTTGTGTTGAAAATCGGGTACATCACGCAAATGAGGATTCAAATTTCCCATTACAGCAATGATGCTGTTTGCACATTTGTTGCGTTCTTCACGATCTTCCATGGCAATGGCTTGGTTCACCATTTTTTGTATATGACGGCCATATTCTGGAATAATCAATTGTTCACGCTCGGTATTGTATTCTAAATTATCTACTAACATAGTTGGTGTTCTCAATCAAAAAAATAGAGGAAAGACAGTGTTTACTGCGTCTGCAAAGTAATCATTTTAAAGAGAAATGACCCCCTCAACTACAGAAACTTCCTGATATTTTTGTACTACGGCCTCTGGAGAGGCCATGGTTAAGGTCACAGAAATACTGCTGTAATTTCCTTTGGATGAATTTTTAATCCGTATTTCCGCATTTGTCGGGTCAAAGAATTGACATACCGCCTCTATACGCTCTTCTGTCCCAGGGACAATAAACTTAAACATATATGAAGCAGGCCAGCTACGATCATCGGCTAACTGTTGCGTCAATCGATCGTAAAACTCTTTGGATTTTTTATCCGGCATAGCGGTCATTAACGATTTCAGTACAAAGATAGCGCAAGCCTTCAAGAATAACTAACTTTGTCTTGGTCTTTAGTCTTTTTTCATGGCATCAAAAATCGTGCTTACCGGAGGTCCAGGCACTGGAAAAACCACCATCATAAAACAACTCGATGCGCTCGGGCATGTTTGTCAGCACGAAATTTCGAGACAAATCATACTCGAGGGACAAAAAAACGGAATCTCACAATTGTTTTTAGAAGATCCGTTGGCGTTCAGTCAAGCACTTTTCCAAGGACGGAAGGCACAATACCATGAGGTCAATCAAGCATTGTTGAGCCATCCAGTATTTTTTGATAGAGGATTGCCCGATGTGGTGGCTTATATGGATTATCTCAACCAGCAATCTCCTGAGAAATTTCTTAAAGATCTTGAGACATATCGTTATGACTATGTGTTTATTTTACCTCCTTGGCAAGCCATACATGTTCAGGACAATGAACGATATGAGTCTTTTGATCAGGGACAAAAAATACATCAATACATAGTGAATCGTTACGAAAATTTAGGTTATCGCCCTATTGAAGTACCTGTTGGCCCAGTGAATCAGCGCACAGAATTTATCTTGAACCATTTAAATACTCCATAATGACCGACCCCCAACAACTCTTAATACAGTATTGGGGCTATGGGTCGTTTCGAGCGCCTCAACAGGAAATTATTCAGGCTTTAGTTGCTCACCAGGATGTTTTGGCAGTGCTGCCTACGGGAAGTGGCAAGTCGCTGTGTTATCAAGTTCCAGGCCTTATCAATGAAGGCATTTGCGTGGTTATCTCTCCCCTTGTCGCGCTCATGGAAGATCAAGTCAATGACCTTATGGGGCGCAATATCAAGGCGGTTGCTCTTACAGGACCACAATCTCCTGAGGAGATGATGCGCATTTTTGATCTTTTTAGGCACGGCGGATACAAATTCCTATACCTCGCACCAGAGCGTCTCAAACAAGAATTAGTGCGCGAATTTTTAAAAACAATAAGTATAAATCTTTGGGCGATTGATGAAGCACACTGTATTGCTCAGTGGGGTTTTGATTTCAGACCGGCTTACCAACAACTAAGAATACTTCGTCATCTGCATCCAAAAACGCCCATTTTAGCCTTAACGGGAACGGCCACAGAAGAAATTACCGCAGAAATCATTAACGCCCTTGATTTAAAGGAGCCCAAAATTTTTAGCCGGCCCTTAATCAAAGAAAATATTCAGTTATTAGTTGAGCAAAGAGAAAATGTATTTGAAAGAATTTTGGCTATTGCAAACGCTCAAAAAGGTTCAGGAATTGTCTATGTGCCCACAAGAAAACTCAGCGAGCAATATGCGCGTAACCTAGAAAACAAAGGGCTTGACTGTGCTTTTTTTCATGGAGGTATGGATCAAAAACAAAAACAAACGGCCTTAACACAGTGGTTAACCCGACCAACCCAGATCATGGTGGCGACCAGTGCCTTTGGCATGGGCATTAACCACGTAGGGGTTCGGTTTGTCATTCACACTTATGTTCCTGATGCGATTGAAAGCTATATACAAGAAATTGGGCGCGCCGGACGCGATGGCAGTCCAGCACAAGCTTGGTTAATTTACCATCAACAAGATATTGAGCAGTTTAAACGACGTAAAAAAAATCAAATTCTAAGCCCGGAAGACATTACCCGGTTTTACCGCCATCTGTGTAATTATTTTCAAATTGCCTACGGTGAAGGGGCGGGTGAAATTTTTGGTCTAGCCGTCGGGGACTTTTGCAATATTTATCAGCTGAATCCCACCAAAACGATGGCCGCATTGAATATTTTAGATCGAATTGGGATTGTTTCTTTAAAACATCAATACGGCAGTAAAACACGCCTTCAATTTATCGCTGAAAATAAATTTTTGAATCAGGCTTTAGAGGACAATCCAAGTGTAGGAATCATCGGGCGCAATATCTTAAGACTCTACGGCGGTGTTTTTCAAAGTAAAATATCGATTGATCTTTATCAATTAGCCCGAAAAACTGGCGTCACAATTGAGCAAATAAAAACGGCTTTGATTTGGATGCAGCAGCGGGAACTCATCGATTTAGAAATGTTCCAAACAGATTTACAATTAACCTTTTTATTGCCGAGAGAGGATGCGCGCAGCGTGAACCCACATGGGCCTATTATCCAGCGTCACGCAAAGCGTGTTGCTGATCAAGAACGCGATGTTTTAGACTTAATTGAGCATTCACAGGGCTGCTTAAAACAAAAGTTAGCTCGATATTTTGGACAGGTCTTAAATACCGATTGCGGACAATGCTCTAATTGTTTAAGAAGAAATAAACAAACCAAAGCTAACGCAGGTGACGCTATCGCTGAGCTGATCATGAATCTACTCAAAGACCGAAGCCTAACTGTATTTGAGCTTAGAGAAAACATTAACTTTGACCCCGTAGATATTGATGTGGTCTTGACTTATCTGCACAACGAACAAAAAATAGGAATTGACGCAGTCAACAGATACTTTTTAAGATGACAAAGCCTTTAAGGATAGTATTTATGGGGACCCCAGACTTTGCTGTCGGGGTCCTGAATAAATTGGTCGAACAAAAATATAATTTACTCGGGGTGGTGACCGCACCAGACCGGCCTGCAGGTCGTGGACGCAGTCTTCAACCCAGCGCAGTAAAAAATGCAGCTTTGTCACATCAACTCCAAGTTTGGCAACCTGAAAACCTCAAAGATCCTGAGTTCATAAAAAAACTCCAAGAACTTAATCCCGATGTATTTGTCGTCGTCGCTTTTCGTATGTTGCCCGAGGTTCTTTGGAAGATTCCAAACAAAGGAACGTTTAACCTACATGCATCATTGCTGCCAAAATACAGAGGGGCAGCCCCGATTAATTGGGCCATAATAAATGGAGAAACGAAAACTGGTGTGACTACATTTTTTATTGACCACCAGATTGACACTGGGGCCATTATCGATAGTATCTCGTGCCCAATCCAAAATGAAGATAATGCTTCTCGTCTACACGATAAGTTAATGGTCGCTGGAACGAAACTTGTGATCAGAACCCTTGAGGCCATTGCCCAAGACAGCGCAAAACCAAAGCCACAAGAAGACTCAGATCAACTAAGAATCGCTCCTAAATTAAATCAAGAGAACACGAGAATTAATTGGGACGCACCTTCAGAACAAATAAGTAATTTGATTCGAGGTTTGGATGCTTATCCCGGCGCATGGACGACATTAATCCGCAACGAACAGGTCATTAAAGTCAAAATTTATCAGGCTCAAACCACAGACATAAGTTCAGTTTTATCCCCGGGAAGTCTGAGTTGTGATAAAAAATCACTCCTCGTTCATACAAAAGATCAACAGCTGGCCATTAAAATAATACAGCTTCCGGGCAAGAAAAAAATGCCTGTTGAGTCCCTCTTGAATGGCTACAGTTTTGAAAAAGACGACAAATTCGTCTAAACCCTCGTCATTACTGATTTGAGTAAAAAATTACTGGATTGTTATTACTTTATCAACAATGGGGTTGATTTATTAACAAAAACCGCGTTTTCCTGCGTGTTTCCTTGCATGGCTGGATTAACCCGTTAAATTTGTAGAGCAATTATGTGCAAGTTTAACCAAAATTTTAATTTAAATTTCATCGTATGAACAAATCTGATTTAATCGACGCAATGGCAGCGGATGCTGGTGTCACCAAAGCAGCGGCAAAAAAAGCATTAGAATCTTTCTTAGGTAATGTAGAAGGATCATTAAAAGCTGGAAATCGTGTTTCTCTTGTAGGATTCGGATCTTGGTCAGTATC
The DNA here is from genome assembly GCA_938074515.1 of uncultured Flavobacteriaceae bacterium. GTDB lineage: Bacteria > Bacteroidota > Bacteroidia > Flavobacteriales > Flavobacteriaceae > BACL21. The sequence goes on along the minus strand of CALJFV010000208.1, from coordinate 2,183 downwards.
TAAGCGTGCTGCCAGAGAAGGAAGAAATCCTCAAACAGGAAAAACCATTCAAATTGCAGCTAAAAATGTTGTGAAATTCAAGGCAGGTTCTGAGCTTTCAGACAGCGTGAATTAATCACTTTTAGTTAAAAAATATACCCTGCCTCGGCAGGGTTTTTTTATGCCTGATAATCAAATGGTTGCACATACAATTTTTTTGATGTAACTTTAGTATATGCCACCTAACCAAAATACCAAACCCCTTAAGGGTTATTTACTTGTTGCCGAACCCTCAATTATTGGGGATTTATCTTTTAATCGCTCGGCAATTTTATTAGCAGAACACAATCATGAGGGTTCGATTGGGTTTATTTTAAACAAGCCTCTTCGATATGATCTGAATGATCTAGTCCCCGAAGTATCTCCCATGATTCCTGTTTTTAATGGAGGACCTGTGGAGCAGGACAATCTCTATTTTATTCATAATGCCCCGGATTTAATTGATAACAGTATCGCTATAGATTTTGGGATTTATTGGGGGGGTGACTTCGCTCAGATTATAGAATTGTTAAACAATGGACAATTGTCTAATAACCAAATTCAATTCTTTTTGGGCTATTCAGGTTGGGGACCGAATCAACTCGAGGAAGAATGGGAACAAAATAATTGGCTGGTTATGCCCAATGATTTACACTCGGATCAAATCGTAAAAACAGACCAAAATTATTGGCGCAATACAATGAACACTTTGGGTGGCGCCTATGCGATGTGGTCTAATGCCCCGGAGAACCCGGCGATGAATTAGGGGTTAACCCTACAAATTCATTTAACTTTTCCGTAAGCGCTGAACTCACCTTTTTGGTGTATTGTTTTTTACGGTATTGGGTGATTGGCTGAATCCCGGTAATTACATTGGTCAAAAATAATTCGTCTGCTTTTTGCAGCTCAAACGGTGAGATTGATTCTTCACTCAAAATATAATCTGGATGCTTCCCTAAAATTTCCAAAAGGACGCCGCGCATGATTCCTTTAAGACAACCATCAGAGAGCGGTGGCGTTTTTATCTTGTAATCCTTTACCAAAAAAATATTGCCACTTATCGACTCAACTACTTGTTTGCTGTGATTTAAAAGCAGACAACTCTGGTAATCATTTTCTTGAGCGTAAATACCCGCCAAAACATTAATGAGTTTATTGTTTGTTTTGAGTTGCTCGAGCATTCCATTATTGACGTAATGGTCTTTAAACAAATCAACGATATACTCTTTATCCTCTGATAGATAGGGAGCTTCAGCCAAAGGCTCTATAAAAATAGCAAAAGAAACACCCTCTGAATATGGGGTATATCGACCGCCCCAGTCGCGCCAAACGAGTATCTTAACACGATGTGCCGAATGGCCACTCTGCCCCTTAAGTGTTTTATTGATCTCACTTTGAAAAAATTCAGGGGTCCAATGCATCGGGATTTCCATACGCATGAGCCGCATTGAGGCCATCAAACGAAAATAATGCGCTTCGGCAAACAAAATACGACGACCAACCACTTTCATGGTCTCAAAAAGAGCGTCGCCGTAATGCAGCCCGCGGTTGTGCAAGCCCGGCATAATCTCTTCTTTTTCGCGTATGGTTCCGTTAAAATTTATCATTAAAAAAGCCACCCTTAGGTGGCGCAAATATAAGTCAATCCCGCTCTAGACGCTGCCTAAAACGTGTTTAAGATTAGAGATCATATTTTCCCAAAGCAATTTACCGTCTTCAACTTCATCTTCTTCGGCAAAATCAGTGATCATTAAAGAAACGTCCTTGGTAATGTCATCGACCTGAATTCTCAATTCAAAAAAATAGTCCGTGTCTTCATCGTCCAGCCATCTGAATTTTATACGCTCTCCGCTTTTCTTTCCCAAAAGTTTAGCTTCTTCTTCGCTTCCTTCCCAAATAAAAGTAAAGAGCTGACCTCGTGAATTTACATTATCAGCATACCACTCACTCATTCCTGAAGGTGTCGAAATATATTGGTATAAGAGCGATGGAGATACATGTATCGGGAATTCCATCTCGTATTTTATCTTGCGCTCCATAGTTGATTTTTAGCAGAGACCCAATATAGATATTAATTCTATTTTGCCAAAAACTGCGGGAATTATTTTTACGTAAATTTTGGACGACCTAAAAAACACATTGAAGCATTTGCCATACTTTATTTT
>CALJFV010000207.1 GCA_938074515.1 uncultured Flavobacteriaceae bacterium | reverse complement strand
GTGATCACTAATTTTTTCATAGGGTTTTCCGTTGCGCTTTATCGTTTTCTTTTGGCCTTTTTTTATGCCCAGAACCACATGTTCCTCTTGATCGTTTTTTTGGTAAGTACCATCAATGACCAAAAAATCTTCGCCGTGTTTTATGTTTTGTAACGCCACTGGATTAAAATAGCTCTTACCAAAGGACAATTGATACACAGCGTCGAGCACATTGGTTTTTCCAACGCCATTTGGGCCGACAAAACAATTTATTTTGGCGTCAAATGCAAAGGAGCGGGCCTCAAAGTTTTTGTAATTGACTAAAGCGAGAGCAGATAAAAACACAAAAAATAATTTGGACTGAGTTCTAAGGAATTCAGCGCATTAGCAAAGCCGCGCTAAATCACCGCAAATTATTGATTTTTCACTTTAAAATTATAATAAAAATCATATTTTTGCCCCTCAAATTAAGCAACTATGGCGACTTATAAAAAACGCGGATACAAGCCCAAGACTAACGTAGAGAAAGAGGTAGAGCTAGAGGCAGGAAGTACTACAGCTGAGGTGTTTAGCAGCTTGGATGAAGGGGCTTCTCGTACCGAGGCTTGGGTGGAAAAGAATCAAAAGTCAATCTTTACCGTCGTGGCAGTGATCGCGATTGGGGTCCTTGGATATATTGCTTATCAGAAATTTGTTTTTGAACCAAAACAAATTGAAGCGGCAAATGAAGTATATCAAGCTAGCTCTTACTTTGAGCAGGCTTTGACTGCAGATGTGCAAAAAGACTCTCTCTACATGATGGCCCTTAACGGTAACGCCGGTCGCTATGGTCTCTTGGACATTGCGGACAAATTTGACGGAACACCTGCGGGCGATTTAGCGCGATATCAAGCGGGTGTCGCTTATTTCAATTTAAGTCAGTACGACAAGGCGATCGAGTTTCTCGATGGGTTCAGCAGCAGTGATGCGATGATGACTCCAGTGGCCAAAGGGGTTATTGGTGACTCATTCGCTCAACTAGAACAATTCGACGAGGCCTTAAGTTATTATCTTCAGGCGGCTGATTTAAGCAATAATGCCTTGACGACACCACGCTATTTATTGAAAGTGGGAACAACGGCACTACGCCTTGGAAAAAATGCAGTGGCACTAAAGGCATTCACACGCATTGTAGATGAGTTTGGGGATGTTGCTGAGGCAACTCAAGCCAAAGTCTACAAATCTCAGGCTGAGGCAGCGCAGTAAACCATGGCTACGGTGCAAAAAAATTTATCTGAATTTGATCCAACTCAATTGCCTGATGCTACAGGTTTAAAGATTGGTGTGGTTGTGGCCCAATGGAATTCTGAGATAACCCATGCGCTTGCACAGGGTGCCTTGGAGACATTAAAGCGCTGTGGGCTTACAGACGATCAAATACTTCAGTGGGATGTGCCTGGGAGTTTTGAGCTTATTTATGGATGTCAAAAAATGATGAGCAATCATCAGGAATTGGATGCAATCATTGCCATTGGTTCTGTTGTAGAAGGAGAAACCAAACATTTTGACTTTGTCTGTTCAGGGGTGGCTCAAGGGATTAAGGATTTGAATCTACTTGGAATTATGCCGGTAATTTTCTGTGTTTTGACCGATCATAATATGGAACAGGCGCGCGCCCGGAGCGGCGGTAAACACGGTAACAAGGGTGTTGAGGCTGCTGTTGCGGCAATTCAAATGGCAGTTTTGGGCTAGCGCTGCGATTTTTTTAAAACATTTTTACTTTACGGCGTAATGTTGTGTAGATCTACTACAGCGGTGAAAAATCCACCGAAATGTGGCCGGATAACTCTGTTTAATCCTTATTTTTGATGATAGGATTATGATTAAATTTACCTTAATAAAGCGTCTTAAAACGAACAATCGTTATAATTATACCCCTCGATATTATCGAGGGAAACCTCAATTGGATGGCAATCAAACGGGAACAAAAATTGATCATTATGTGGATACATTAAACCAAAATGACTATTCAGGTCAATGGCATGCCGCACGCAATAAATATCGCAATCGAGAAAATTCCTCTTGGAATGCCACCGTATGGATCCTTATTGCCTGGTTCACTTTGGTGTTTTTGTGGATTATTGACTTCGATTTATCAATTTTTGTGCGTTGAGTCTCCCAAAAGACATAATACTATTACCAGAACACGTCGCTAATCAAATTGCTGCTGGCGAAGTGGTGCAGCGACCCGCGTCAGTGGTCAAAGAACTCATGGAAAACGCCGTTGATGCTGGGGCAACCCAAATCACCTTAGTCTTGAAGGGCGCAGGTAAAACCTTAATCCAAGTCATTGACAATGGCTCTGGAATGACCCCAGAAAACGTGTCTTTGTGTTTTGCCCGACATGCCACCTCCAAAATTTCTGCCGCAGAGGATTTATTTGCCTTGAGTACAAAAGGATTTAGAGGCGAAGCTATGGCCTCTATTGCAGCGATTGCTCATGTCGCTCTAAAAACCAAAACCCTAGAGGCTCCTCAAGGCGTTGAATGTATTATCGAGGGCAGTGAGGTTGTATCTCAGAGTCCCTGTGTTATGCAGGCCGGGACCGTCGTTAGTGTCAAAAATTTATTTTACAACATTCCAGCACGGCGCAATTTCCTTAAAGGAGATCATATTGAATTGAAACATTGTATTGAGGAGTTTCATCGTGTTGCGCTGGCACACAGTCAAATTGGCTTCAAAATGATTCATCAGGACCATGACTTATTTCATTATGCTGCCGCAAATGTGCGACAGCGTATTGTTTCTGTTTTGGGAGGGAAAGCCAATGAACGCTTAGTTCCAGTAGAGGAAAATACGGAGATTGTTCATGTTTCGGGCTTTGTTCTAAAACCTGAATTTGCCAAAAAGTCGCGAGGAGATCAATACTTCTTTGTCAATGATCGTTTTATAAGAAGTGCATATTTAAATCATGCAGTGAACGCTGCATTCGAGGGGATGATCAAGCCTGGATTTCACCCGGGATATGTTCTTTTTCTCAAAGTCAATCCTGCGGCGATTGACATCAACATTCATCCCACTAAAACCGAGGTGAAGTTTGAGGAAGAACAATCCATTTATGCGGTTTTAAGAGCCTGCGTAAAACACAGTTTAGGACAATTTAATATAATGCCTTTACTTGATTTTGAGCGCGATTCGAGTATGGATACTCATTATTCTTTACAAGGACAGACGCCAAAAATTCCTCAAATTGAGGTGGATGCAGATTTTAATCCTTTTGCCAATAGTGGGTATCATCCAAAACCAGAAGCAGGTTCTTGGTCATCCCTTTATGTCGGATTGCAGGCCGAAGAACCGTGGCATGGTCTGGAGGTTGAGAGTCAAGAAGTCACCGGAACCCTTTTTGAAGAGGACGCTCAAGAAATGGATCAGATTACGGTGCAAATTCAAAATAAATTTATTGTGACCACCATAAAGCAAGGGCTTATTGTGGTTCATCAAAATTTTGCGCATCAGCGTATAATTTATGAACGTCTTTTACGTACGGCAACCCTTCAAGAGCCTGATTCACAGCAAAAATTGTTTCCGCAAAAAATTGAATTAAATTCAGTTCAGGCCTTGTGCGCAGCCCAGATGGAGGAGGCACTTTTAAGTATCGGGTTTGATTTTGATTTGGAACAAAGCACCATGGCGTTGAAGGCTGTACCTGCAGGTTTATCTGAAAATGAGGCCGAAAAAGTCATGCTGGCAATCCTCGATGATGAAATGAACGATCGACCCAATGATGGTTTTAGTTCAATGGATAATTTGGCACGTTCTTTGGCGACTAAAATGGCAATAAAATCTGGGCATAAATTAACCGTCCAAGAACAACGAGATTTAATTAATGAGCTATTTTCCTGCAAGGAGCCCGATCGTTCTCCAAATCAGCGCCGCACATTTATTACCCTTGACACACAGGATTTAGAACAAAAATTCATCTAATGCGACAAATTTCAGAAACGATTAAGGTTTTAGTCATCAGTAATGTGCTATTTTTTTTGGGAACACTCGTGTCTGGTGATGCCATTTATCAAATTTTTTCGCTTTATTATTTTGACAATCCTCAGTTTTCCTTCTGGCAGCCCGTGACCCATATGTTCATGCATGGGGGATGGATGCATTTGTTGTTTAATATGTATGCCCTTTGGGCCTTTGGGGCACCTCTTGAAGCGCAATGGGGGCGCAATAAATTTTTGTTTTTTTATTTTTCTGCGGGACTTGGAGCCGCGCTTATTCATTCATTGGTAAATTGGTATTACGTCTCTCAAGGCATTGAAACCCTGATGTCCATGGGGATGAGTGTTCAAGAGGTAGGGGAGTTGCTGAACAGCACTTTAACCCCTGGTTCTTATCGCGTAATTCCGGATATGGGCGCAGGAATGGATCAACAACTTTTTACGGCCTATAATACGCCAGCCGTTGGGGCTTCAGGCGCGATTTATGGTATCCTCGTCGCATTTGGGATGCTCTACCCCCACGTTGAATTAATGTTAATTTTTGTGCCATTTCCGATTAAAGCCAAATACTTTATCCCCATTTTACTCGCCCTTGATTTATTTTCTGGGCTAACGGATTCTTCTTTATTCGGCCAAAATATTGCCAACTGGGCCCATTTAGGTGGCGCACTCTTTGGTTTTATTATGGCCTATTATTGGCGAAAGAATAGTTTTAACAATAAACGCTGGTATTGATTATGCGACCAAACGAGAACTTGTGGAGTCAATTTAAACGGCAAGACGTGATGACCAAAATTATGGTCCTAAACGGACTGGTGTTTTTGGTCTTGAGTATTGGAGCGGCTCTTATGGGTTGGTCGCGCAGCAATTTGTACATATGGTTTGCCTTGCCTGACGACCTGCTTCGCTTTATCGGACAGCCTTGGAGTTTATTGACCTATAGTTTCTTACACTCAGGATTTTTTCATTTGTTGTTTAATATGATTTGGCTGTCCTTTTTTGGTCGCTTTGTGTTAAACCTTTTTTCTGAGCGACGTTTTTTAACGTTGTATTTGCTTGGCGGCATGGTTGCTGGTTTGGTTTATTTAATCTCGTATAATGTATTCCCGGCTTTTCTTGGTGCACCGAGCGGTCAACTCGTTGGCGCCTCAGGGGCCGTGATGGCCATTATGGCATTTGCTGCTTTATATAGCCCCTATGCCCCGGTTCGTATTTTTTTCTTTAACCTCAAACTATGGCAATTGGCAGCGTTTATGGTTTTATGGGATTTAATTCGTTTGCCTGAAATGAATAATGCAGGAGGGTTGATTGCGCATTTAGGGGGGGCTGCATTTGGGTATTATTATGCCCGTAATTTGCAAGCTGGTCGAGACATTGGATTATGGTTTGATCGACTATTAGATCGTATGGTCACGTTTTGGTCAATCGCATCAAAAAAAGGGTCTTCGGCCAATAGAAGAGGTTCTGTTCAATCAAAAAATGCCCGCTCAAAAAGAGCATCTAAAGGCTCTGATCAGGAAAAAATAGATGCAATTTTGGATAAGATAGGGCAGAATGGTTATGAGAGCCTTACCAAAGAGGAAAAGGATTTTCTATTTAAATCTGGACGTAATTAGACCAAAATGAAGTTCTCATGACACGCAAACTTCTTTTCGGCATCAATGTTTTGGCCTTAGTGCTGTTGTTGTTGTCGTTTTTTGTGCCTTTAATCGCTCCTATAAAGTTTCCGTTATTGTCCTTACTTAGCCTTTCCACCTTACCTATTATTGGGGTCAATGCTGCTTTTGCTATATATTGGTTAGTTCGCTGGGATCCAAGATTTTTTCTTTCTGCGACGCTGCTGATTTTTGCCCATATTTATTTCGGTCCATTTGTACTTGGACGCAAAAACACTCAAAATATATCTGAAAAATCCATAGGTGTATTATCGCACAACGTTCATTTATTTGATAAATACGCCGAAGATATGGATCAGGGGCATATCGCTCAGGAATATGAACTGCTAATCAAGCGGCAAGCCCCGGAGATTATTTGTTTGCAAGAATACACCAGTGTACATAGTGTCGATTTTAAAAAGTATCCTCATCAATATATTTATTTTAACCCACCTTTTAAATTAATGGGTCAGGCCATAATGTCGCAATATCCAATAATCAGTCGAGGGAGTTTGAATTTTCAAAATACCGCAAATAATGTGATTTATGCCGATGTCCTGATGGATCAAGATACGTTAAGGGTCTATAATGTGCACCTTCAATCTATAGGCATTAATCCTACAGAGAATTTAGTGAACCAAGGGGGGGCTGAGAAAATAAAAAATAGAATTTCAAGCACATTTGTCAAACAGCAAGAGCAAATAGAGACTTTATTAAGGCATATGGAGACCGTGAAATATCCAAAAATTTTGGCTGGAGATTTTAACAATACAGCCTTTTCATACGCCTATAACCAGATTGCGGATCAGTTCCAAGATACCTTCCAAAAGCAAGGACATGGCCTTGGCGCAACCTATTATTTCAATGGCCTGCCGCTGCGGATTGATTTTATTTTTTCGGACCCAAGACTAGATGTGTTGGATTTTGAAACATCAGAAAAGTCGCGATCGGATCACCTGCCCATAATTGCCCGTTTCAAACGATGAATACCTTTTAGGGCACATTTACTGCTAAGGGCAGTTGCTTGAGATAATCAAGGGTTTGTGGTCCCAAATTGAACAATGCATCCAAAACAGAGCAATTGGACATAAACCCATTGTAGCTCTCAAAAACTTGGATATAGTGAGGGAAACTAACACTTCTATTGTGTTTTTTATCTCCAAACTTGCGCCAATCATTTCCAGAAAAATTTTTTTGGTAGGACTCAGTAAGGGTGAACTTAAAATCCGCACCTATGAGCTTGATCAACCGTTCTATAATTCGCAAATTATGCGCTTGAAGTGCAATAGATTCTGAATCAAAGAGGTCTGCTAGATCATCTTCATAAAATTCAAAAAAAGGCGCCGTGCGGTAGGCAGTTTGAATCGATTTCCAGTGATTTTCAGCCCACCCAAAAGCATTTTCACTCACTACCTCTTTTGATTTTAGTCGCAGGCTATCGGTTTGATGTTTAATAGGAACAATCAAGGGTAAAACACCTTGCGCATGGGCGATGTAGGTGCGATTACGCTGGGTCTGTTTTTGATAATTGTCGCAAACTTCGAAGATGGCCTCATTGCTGCGCACCATGGCGGCTATGTGCAGAACATCTGGGAAATATGTGGGAATAAAAAGATCCAATATAAAAAAAGGGATATAGCGCTATTTAAGACGATTTCTTTTTCTTGCGTTTTCGCCAAAAGTCCCAACCGTAATAACCGGCTAAAGCAATTAAGAAATAGGACAGGTATGATTTTGGTTCACCCGATCCACCAACAGTGGTAAACATACGATCCCAACGGATTTTACTAAAACCTTTCTTATTGGCATCTAAACTCAACCAAATAAACACCGGCTTCCCAATCACATGATTCTCTGGAACAAAGCCCCAACTTCGAGCATCTTGGGAGTTATCTCTATTATCTCCCATAAGCCAGTAATAGTCCATCTTAAAAGTGTACTCTGTGATGGGGTTGCCATTAAGCAATACCTCGTTTTCGCTTACCTCAATATCCTGCGTTATTCCTAATTCAATCCCTTCGTAAACTTCAATAATTCTGCGATATAAGGGGAGTGTTTTTGGTGTAATGGCCACTGTGGATCCCGAGGCCGGAATATAAATAGGGCCAAAAAAGTCATTGTTGTTAGGAAAATCCACGCTGTACGGAAAAACGGAGCGATCGAAATTACCCGCTCTGTTTTTTATCTTGGTTACAGAGACCACATCGCTTAATGCTTCAAGCGCTTTGGCTACGGCTTCACTCATGTGGGCTCGTTGCTTAATAAGGCCTGTCGACTGATCCATGCCGGCAAAACTAATGTCGGAGATTTTAAATCGATCATAAATCACGGGATTTGGCTCATTAAAGACCCGCCCGCCGCGTTCTACTTTAATCAGGGGCTTTTTGGAAACAACTTCATAGACAAATTGAATTTTGGCGCGATCAGGTAAATTATTCTGTTGCCCATTGATGTAAACATAGCCGTCAACCACCGACAGTGAATCTCCTGGAAGTCCCACACATCGCTTGACGTAATTGGACTTTTTATCAATGGGTTTTTGAACACTTCCACGCATATATCCGGGTCGTATATCCACCAAGGTGTCTACGGGCCAGTTAAAGACGACAATATCATTGCGTTTGATATCCTGAAATCCGGGAATTCTAAAATAGGGGAGTTGAGGAGTGCTCAAATATGATTTTGTGCCCACCAAGGGTATTGTATCGTGCACCATCGGTAAGGAGACACTGGTCATCGGGGTTCGAGCCCCATAGTGAAACTTACTGACAAATAAATAGTCCCCGACCAAAAGTGTTTTTTCAAGGGAAGATGAGGGTATGGTAAAAGGCTGCATGAAGTAAGTATGCACCAATGTCGCTGCTACCACAGCAAATAGGATGCTGCTGATCCATTCACCGGCAGAACTCCGTGGCATTAAACTCCGCTCCTTTTTATGGTTCAGTGTCTGGGTGTAATTGATATAAAATAAATAAAAACCAAGGGTGAGAATGGCATAAGCATTTTGACTCCGCTCATTAAAGCCAAAGCTGCGCAGTGTCTCTACCCAAATCACGGGCAGCATGATTAAATTAATTATCGGAATAAAAAGTAAAATAACCCACCAACTTGGTCTATTGATGATGCGCATCAATATTATGGCATTATATACCGGGATCAGCGCTAATACTGGAGCATAACCAGCCGCTTTGTACATTTTCCATGTACCTAAAAAATGAACGACATGGATTAGCCCTAAAAAAATTAACCATTGGGTAAGTGTCATGATTCTTTGTTTTGATCGTGCTTGATGTCTGACAAATGTAAGACATCTTTCATTGAAAATATTCCTGTCTTGCCCAAGACCCATTGTGCTGCGAGTAGCGCGCCACTGGCAAAACCTTCCCGTGTATGGGCTGTGTGTGTTAGCGTGATTTCGTCAATAAGACTTTGGTATAGGACTTTATGAGTTCCCGGTGTATTTGGTTCACGGATGGCCTCTATGGATAAATCTTGATTAGTTTTGGCAGGCCCAAGCACCCATTGACTGTAATTCGTGGATTCCATGACGATTTCTGCCAAACTAATGGCGGTACCACTTGGGGCGTCTTTTTTGTGTGTGTGATGACGCTCTTCTATTGAAATTCTGTACTCTGGGTGACGGCTCATGATTTGTGACAAATATCTTTGAAGTTCAAAAAATACCTGAACGCCAATACTAAAGTTAGAGGCATAGACGAGCGTTCCATTGTGTTCTTGGCATAAGGCCACCATTTCATCCCAATGATCGAGCCATGCTGTGGTCCCACAAACCACAGGAATTTTAGATTCAAAGCAAAGACGAATATTTTTTATTGCCGCTTCCGGAGTAGAAAACTCTATTGCCACATCCGCCAGTTCAAACTGGCCTTCGCTTGTTTTACTGGTGCTTTTAAAGACAATATTATGCCCTGCCGCTTTTGCCAAGGATTCAATGACCTGGCCCATTTTTCCATACCCTAAAAGTGCAATATTCATGGCAGAACGAAATTTAAAGAAATACCATAGACATTGGGTCTATGGTCAGATTGAAATTGGAATTCTGGCTTTAAAGTTAGGTCTTCATTTAGATTATATCGAAGCAAATGCGCATCCACATTGGCATCTAAAATATTCAATAAATAAACCCCAAGAGCCATAGCAAGACTTACATCTCTATTTCGTCCAGCTGTTTTTTGCGCATCGCGCAAGCGGGCGTCAGAAACCCCTTGAAATTCGTCGTCTTGATAGCCTGCCAAGCGCCTTTTATAGGCATCTCGAAAGCGATTATAATCTTGTGTATTGCGCTGATAAAAGTAAACTCCAGCCGCAATTCCCCCATAGACGATTGGGATTTTCCAGTATTTTTTATTGTAGGCTTGACCAAGTCCGGGGAGCACGGCAGAATAAAAAGCTGCTCGGGCTGGGGCTAGAGGGTCATAAGGTTCTTCTTTTATCGACATCATATCCAAGGAGTCCGCGTTGCTGGCCATGTCCTGATCCTCCTCAGTGATTTTATAGATGGCTGCAGGCTCTTCTTTAGGCGCAGAAAGGTTTGTTTCTTGGCCAGAAACAGTCGGGCCAAAGGCCCAAGCCATCAAAAAAAATACGGAAACAAGAGGATTAATTT
>CALJFV010000206.1 GCA_938074515.1 uncultured Flavobacteriaceae bacterium | reverse complement strand
CTTCTGAATACTTAGCCGCAATATCGTTGAATTTATCCGGTGTATTTAAAACCATTTGACGCAGCTCTTTGGCCTTATTGTAGGCCACCAAGGTATCCTGAGGCTTTGCGTCCCAGTTACAAAGAATCAAGATATGTGATGTTTTTAAGGATTCTTTACTGCGTTTATAAGCCTGTTCCACCATTTGTGCCGTGACATTGTCTTCATAAACATAATTACGAGACAATTGCTCTTGATACTTGGCAAAATCCGTTAAATAAGATTGTCTTTTATCCAAACCTTGGGCGCGAGCCTCTTCAACTTTTCTTTTGTATTGAATAAATAAATCCAAATACTCATCGAGAGAACGCTCTTCTTGTTGTTTGACTAAATCTAAATTTTTAAAATAAACCTGCTTAAATTCACCTACGGTAAAATCACGATTATTCAGAGTCACTAAAGTGCTTTTATCCTCTTGTGCGATGATAGCCGTTGCGAATAAGCTCAAAAAAGCAAAAATTAGCACACTGTATTTCATAACGTTTTCATTTTTTAGAAGTGCGACAAAATTAAGAATTCTTGACGTTAATTCAAGTTCTTTGACACAGGATTTCAGAGCCGTATAAATCGTTTAACAAACTCATAAATCTTATATTTGCCAAATCATAAAAGTAAATATGTCCCCATCTAATCAACCCCAAGACAATACCCCTGTGGCGATGCTTTGGGACTTTTTTGGCCCGAATAGAGTACAAACGGCAGAGCACCATCGGATTCACCTGAATGAATTCGCCGCTATAAAGCAATTAACGCCTTTGGCACTCGAGGTATTGCAGCAGCAGGAGCGCTCTGTGGTGAGTTTTGTATTGCCTTGGTCCTTAGTCCAAGAACTGAGGCCAGTACTCAAACCACATAGAGGAAAAATTTGGACAAAATCATCACAAGAATAATCTCTACAATTTTTAATTTTTTATTTAATTGCATAAAACTTAAACCATGAAACACCTTTTACTTAGTCTTCTATTTGTTTTCTCAGCAGTAAGCGCACAAGAAAGTAAGGTCGGCACCATTGATATCGATTATATTTTGGGTTTGATGCCTGAACTTTCGGGAGTTCAAGAGCAAGTTAAGGCCTATCAGACTGAACTCAGCAATGGCTATGCAGAAAAACTTACTCAATATGAGAAGGCCTTACAAAACTATCGAGACAATGAATCCTTGTTGACCCTCATGCAGAAAAAGACAAAAGAGGATTCTCTGGTAGTCATGCAAAATGAGCTAGGGCAATATCAGCAAAATGGAAATCAACTTTTGGCTTTAAGACAAGAAGAATACATGCAACCTCTTTATACAAAAGTGGGGCAATCACTCGAGCGCGTGGCGGAAGCTAGAGGGTATACTCAAGTCTTGTTACGGGATAACAATGTTGTTTATATTGACAATCGGTTTGACCTTACCCTGGCCGTATTAAAAGACCTAAACATAGAAGTTCCCCAAGAGCAAGAGTAATTCTCTCGGGTACGCTTTAGATTCATTTCTGGCAAATCAATTCAAGGAATAGCCTCACCTGAGGGGTAAGCTCACTAACGAGAGTAATTTGGCGCTTCTTTGGTTATGGTCACATCATGGGGGTGACTTTCGTGGATCCCTGATGACGTTATTTTAATAAAGCGTCCCGTTTCTTTTAATGTCGGCACATCTTTAGCTCCGCAATAACCCATACCTGCGCGCAGACCACCAATAAACTGAGTCATACTCTCAAGGAGATCACCTTTGTAAGGTACCCGACCCACAATACCTTCTGGAACAAGCTTTTTGATATCGTCTTCAACATCTTGGAAGTAACGATCTTTAGATCCGTGTTTCATGGCTTCAACACTACCCATTCCTCGATAGGTCTTGAATTTTCGTCCTTCAAAAATAACCGTTTCACCTGGAGATTCCTTAGTTCCGGCGAGCATAGATCCCAGCATCACACAATCTGCTCCTGCCGCAATAGCCTTTGGAATATCTCCTGTGTAGCGTATGCCTCCGTCAGCGATAACCGGCACACCAGTGCCTTTGATGGCAGCAGCCACTTCAAGTACTGCAGAAAACTGAGGGAAACCAACTCCTGCAACCACTCGCGTCGTGCATATTGAACCCGGACCAATTCCAACTTTAACAGCATCTGCACCGGCGTCAACAAGATATTGAGCAGCTTCTGCGGTGGCAATATTACCAACAACGACATCGAGTTGGGGAAACTTAGACTTGACCGCCTTCAGCACCTCAACAACCCCCTTAGTGTGGCCGTGAGCCGTATCAATGATAACGGCATCAACTTGCGCTTGGACCAAAGCAGAGGCACGTTCAACCGCATCTGCAGTCACTCCCAAAGCCGCTGCGACACGTAATCGACCAAAACTGTCCTTATTGGCCGTCGGTTTTAAAGTAAGTTTTGTAATGTCTCTAAAGGTAATCAAACCCAAAAGTGTCTGATCCTCGGAAACCACTGGAAGTTTTTCAATTTTGTTTTCTTGTAAAATAATCTCAGCATCGGCCAGACTCGTCCCCTTTTCCGCCGTAACCAATGGCTGTGGTGTCATGACTTGAGAAAGGGGTCTTTCGTAATTCTTTTCAAACCGCAAATCTCTATTGGTAACGATACCGATCAATTTACCTTGCTCGTCCACGATGGGGATACCCCCAATACTGTAATCGCGCATGGTATTCTGAGCGTCCTTTACTGTATGATTGGCGCCTAGAGTTACCGGATCTTGAATCATTCCCGATTCGGCCCGTTTTACCTTGCGCACCTCGGCCGCTTGTTTTTCAATACTCATGTTTTTATGAAGTACACCGATTCCTCCCTCACGCGCGATCGCAATAGCCATAGCACTCTCGGTCACGGTATCCATAGCCGCAGAGACTATAGGAACATTTAGCGTGATGTTGCGTGAAAATTTTGTTTCGATAGAAACTTCGCGTGGGAGAACCTCAGAATAGGCGGGAACCAATAGAACGTCGTCATAGGTTAATCCTTCTCCTAGAATTTTGCTTTCGTGTGCCTTCATTGCAATTAATTTAGCGCCAATCTTGTGACGATTTTATTTAATTGCATGCAAAGATACAACTAAACTCAAGATTATTTCGAAATGATTTTATTTATTCAATTCGCTTCAACCGGGGCAGAAGTGTCTTCCACCACATAGGACAAACGCACCATTTGTGCCCATTGAATTAAACTCAGACGCTCTGCATCGGTTAAATTACCGTGAACCCAAGTATAAGAAGGTAACGGCATTTCCTGCTCTTCAACCTCTTCAATAAGTTCCTCCAATTTATGATCCTTTCGTTTGATGGAATATTCAGACCATTGCGAAACATTAAAATGCTTTTTACCATCAACAACGTGCTCTGATAACCAAAAATTAATTGGCGCCATTGAACTATACCAAGGGTACTGCGTCTGATTGCTATGGCAATCATAACAATTTGCTTTAAAAAGCTTTGATAACTCTGGACTCACATTAGTTTCTTGCTCAAAGGCCAGCACTGATTCATAACCGCCACGATTCAATTCTACTGGG
>CALJFV010000205.1 GCA_938074515.1 uncultured Flavobacteriaceae bacterium | reverse complement strand
GCTTTACAAAATTCGGTATTGATGAGTTGATTTCTCCTGAGGCTTTGGCGGCCACAGAAATTGAATTATTGCTCAATCAAAGCGCCTTTAATGATACTTATGAGTTTGAAGATGGGGCTTTGACCATGATAGGACTGCATCTCTCACGCACCGCCGCTTTTGTAGGGCGGACGGTAAAGGAGGTCGGAATGATTTATCCCGAGTTGCAATACGTACCTATTGCCATACAGCGATTTGGAACCCAGTACACTGTAATTCCAAGAGGAGACACTCAATTTAAAGAGGGGGATCAGGTATACTTTATTACTACCGAAGAAGGAGTAGAGGAAATTTTCAAACTCACAGGTAAAGTCCGAGATGAGATCAAGGATGTAATGATTCTAGGAGGGAGTAATATCGGCTGTAAAACTGCTTTTGATTTGTGTCAAAATAAATTCAATGTAAAGCTCATTGAGCACGATAAGAATAAGGCTTTTGAGATCGCAGACGATTTACCAAATTGTTTGATCATCAATGGCGATGGGCGTAATGTGGAGCTATTACAAGAGGAATCCATTATTGATATGGATGCGTTCATTGCCGTAACCGGTAATAGTGAAACCAACATTATGTCTTGTTTGGTTGCGAAATCAAAAGGGGTCAAAAAAACAATCGCCCTAGTTGAAAACATGGATTATTTTCAACTCTCCCATTCTATTGGCATCGATACCTTAATCAATAAAAAACTACTGGCAGCCAACCATATTTTCAGACATATTCGACAAGGGGAAGTGGTTGCAATGACCCGGCTGAATAATATGAATGCGGAATTGTTGGAATTTGTGGTATCTGCTTCCTCAAAGGTTTGTGACAAGCGGATAAAGGACTTGGACTTTCCTCGCTCCGCGATTATTGGTGGGGTAGTGCGCAATCAAGTGGGCTTAATTGCTTTGGGTGATTTTAAAATTCAAAGTGGCGATCGTGTTGTGGTTTGCTGCATGCCTCAATCCATCAAGAAGGTGGAAAATTTATTTATCTAATGCCTGGATTTTCAAAATTGAACTTCAAACTGATTGGTCATTTAATTGGACTGCTCTTTTTGGTAAACGGGGGGTTCATGTTGCTATCCACTGTGGTGAGTTTCCTTTATGACGATGGCGTGGGTTGGCCAATGTTACAATCCGGCGCAGTAGCGCTTTTATTAGGGGGGATTGTTATGGTTCTGACCCGAAATCACCGCAAGGAAATCCAGAAAAAAGAAGGATACATCATTGTCACAATGGGCTGGTTTTTTATGGCCTTGATTGGCACTTTGCCCTATTTGTTTACCGGTGCGATTCCGAATTTTACAGATGCCTTTTTTGAAACTATGAGTGGCTTTACCACTACCGGTGCCAGTATTGTTAATGATATAGAGGCTCTGCCTGAGGGAATATTGTTTTGGCGTAGCATTACGCATTGGATAGGGGGTATGGGAATTATCGTATTGGCCATTGCCATTCTGCCTCTTTTAGGCATAGGAGGCATGCAGCTTTTTGCTGCGGAGGCGCCGGGCCCAAGCGGAGATAAGTTACATCCCAGAATTACCGATACAGCCAAGCGTCTTTGGTATATTTATGTGGGGTATACTCTGGCCGAAACCCTCCTGCTATGGGCGGCAGGGATGAGTTTTTTTGATGCCATTAATCACTCGCTCAGCACCCTAAGTACGGGAGGATTTTCTACTAAAAATGCAAGTATTGCCTATTGGAACGACCAGCCCATGATTCAATATATTATTATGTTTTTTATGTTTTTGGCTGGGACTAATTTTGTCTTGAGTTATTTTGCATTCAAGGCCAAATTCTCCAAGATTTTTCGTGATGAAGAATTCAAGCTATATTCAATATTTATCTTTGGTTTAACTATTGTTGCCGCTTTTTTCATTTATAATTATTCCGATCCTGCGACATCGAATATTGCCCACCCAATGGTTTTTGGTCCCTTTGAGAGTGCCTTACGTCACGGGCTTTTCCAAGTTTTGGCTGTGGTGACCACTACGGGCTTTGTATCAGCAGATTTTACCGCTTGGACCCCCTTTCTAACCATATTTTTCTTCGGCTTGATGTTTTTGGGTGGTTCTGCTGGATCTACGGCAGGAGGGATTAAAGTTGTACGACATTTAATAATGATTAAGAATGGGGTCATGGAGTTTAAAAGAACCCTACACCCTAATGCCATACTCCCGGTGCGTTATAATAACAAGGCAGTACAGCAACCCATAGTATTTAATGTTTTGGGCTTTTTTATTATGTATATGCTCTCTTTTATCGTGGGTGTTTTGGTGTTTTCATTTTTGGGACTCGACTTTGAGACGGCTCTTGGGGGTGCTGCATCTACTTTGGGTAATGTTGGCCCCGCTTTGGGTGATTTGGGTCCGGCTATGAACTATGATTCATTAGGGACTGGCGCAAGATGGTGGGCGAGTTTTTTGATGCTCATTGGTCGATTGGAACTCTTTACGGTCCTTATTCTCTTTACCCCCTTTTTCTGGCGAAATCGATAGGAAATAAATAAAAAGTTGGTTCGTCTTTAAGGGTCTTTTGATTTACTCGGGGCTTAAACGCATCAAATCAATTACTCAATCGATTTTTCTTAACTCATGTTCTATTGAATCGAGTTTTATGCCTTGGGATTCTAATTCTGAACGCTCAAGAAAAGCATCTGTGGGATCATTAATCCCTGTAATTTCAATTTCTACTCGGCGATCAAATTCATCTCCTAGACCTGTTGGAAAGCGATAGGCCATACCCATAAAGCGCATCCGTTTGCGGCTGATGCCTTTTTTGAGTAAGTAGAGATAAACAGAGCGTGCACGGGCATAGGATAAATCTTGTTGACCCGTACGGTTATTGATGACGTCCATTGCTGGTCGTTCAGGGTCCCCGCAGCAAATGTGCCCCATAATTTTGAATTTAAGTCTACGATGCGTATTGAGTAGGCTCACGAGTTGTTCTAGGACCTCTTTGCTTTGGTCCATGATCACATCTTGGTCAGGATAAAATAAAATACCGTCTAGCGCAATTCTTTCACCGACCTCAGGCATGCTAAACCTCTGACTAAGGTCAATCATGGGTTGGGCGATAATCGGGGGCTCTACAATTTCCCCTTCCATAGCAATGTGCATACTTTTCGGGTGAAATATAATTTCAACCCGTCGGTTGGTTGCAGATTCACCGCCCAATTCTCCTTGTCCAATACTTGAAATTATGGTAAATGAACGCATTAATTGCTTAACGTGTTCTGCTCGTTTTCGCGATAATTCAAGATTATACTTGGCCGACCCAATTTCATTGGTAAATCCATTGATATGGATGTCATAACGGTCTTTATCTGGGAGGGCAATTAGGCTGTCTAAGCGCGTTTGCTGTTCAGGCTTAAGATCGTACTTGTCATGATCAAAGTAAATATTGAATTGAAGCTCTTTGTCTTGCCCCATAAGCGTTAGGGACCAGAAAAGGGTCAAATAAATTGAAATATAGCTTAGTTTAAAGCCCATTAAAAAACCAATTTGCTTTTTAAAGATACAACTAAAGCATTGACTTGTAAAATATTAGATAAGACTGTGAGCAGGTTTTCGCTTGTTTAAGTCCTTTATCCCTGACTTAGTACTTTGATTGTTTGAGCCAATGACTTAGCCTTCTGTGCAAGCGCTGTAGCGTTTTGATGAGGTAAATCTGGGTCAGGACTGACCAGAATCACCCCCATACGCCGATTAGGGCGGGTGCTGGGTTTACCGAAAATACGAATATCGGCATAAGGTATCTTTGTGATATTGGCCAAGCCTTCATATTCAGGCATAGCGCCGTTTTTCTGGGCAAGAATGACCGCTGAGGCTCCGGGAGCCAGCAGATTAATACCCCCGATAGGCAATCCTAAAATAGCCCGTAGGTGGAGTTCAAATTCGTTTAGATTTTGGGTTTGCGCCAAAGTGACCATACCTGTATCGTGCGGCCGCGGAGACAATTCTGAGAAATAAACTTCAGTACCGGCAATAAAAAATTCAACACCCCAAATCCCCGGTCCGCCCAGGGCCAGAGTGATTTTTTCAGCCATTTCTTGTGTCTGACCAAGAACGGTATCGCTCATGGGCGCAGGTTGCCAGCTCTCCCGGTAATCGCCATCTTCCTGGCGATGCCCGATTGGGGGGCAGAAAAGGGTTTTTCCGTTATTTTGAGTTACGGTTAGTAAGGTGATCTCATAATCAAAATGGATAAAACCTTCAATAATAACCTCGGCTGCATCACCGCGAGCTCCTTCCTGCGCATAGGTCCAAGCCTTTTCCAAGTCTTCTATTTTGCGCACGGTTGATTGTCCTTTGCCACTTGAGGACATCAGGGGTTTTACCACACAGGGAAAACCTATATTTTTTGCTGCAATTACTAATTTCTCCAGTGAATCTGCATAGGCAAATGGCGCGGTTTTCACCCCCAGCGTATCTGCTGCTAAATCCCGAATCGCTTTGCGATTCATCGTATAATTAGCCGCTTTTGCTGAAGGGATCACTTTGATCCCTTGCCTTTCATAGTCATAGAAACGTTCTGTGCGAATTGCTTCTATCTCGGGGACGATATAGTCCGGGTTGTGTTTATCGACAATTCGGTCAAGAGCGGCCCCGTCGAGCATATTAATTACCTCAAACTCTTGGGCCACTTGCATGGCTGGAGCATTTTCATAATTATCTACCGCAATGACATATTGACCTAGACGTTGGGCTGCAATGACAAATTCCTTTCCTAATTCTCCTGAACCTAAAAGCAATATGCGCGCCATCATAGATACTTAAATAATTGTTCCCTTTACGAGTCTCAGTTTACTGCATTGTTGCATCGGCTAAAGCCTCTTTAATACGATTCATCGCATCTTTTATGTCCTTTTCGGAGGCGGCATATGAAATCCTGATACAATCAGGATCTCCAAAGGCTTCACCTGTAACGGTAGCTACACCGGCATATTCCAAAAGGAATAGCGCAAAATCCCCTGCTGAATTTATGTTTTGCCCTTTGAGGGTGCGTCCGATATAATAAGAGATGTCTGGAAATACGTAAAAAGCGCCCTCAGGGACATTTGTTTTAAATCCGGGAATATCCCCCAATAGCGAAAGGATAAGACTGCGTCGCTCTTTAAAGGCATCTACCATGTACTGAATAGCCGATGGCGGTGTTTCTAGGGCCTTTATCGTCGCTATTTGCGCAATACAATTCGCTCCGCTTGTGACTTGTCCTTGCATTTTGTTACAGGCTCGCGCGATATAACTGGGGCCACCAATATACCCAATACGCCATCCAGTCATTGAAAATGCT
>CALJFV010000204.1 GCA_938074515.1 uncultured Flavobacteriaceae bacterium | reverse complement strand
ATTTCCGTCAGGCATTTTTAGAACTCTTAAGATGCGTGCGACAGTACCCACTTGATAAATATCCTTGGACTCAGGGTTTTCTTGAGCTTCTTCGCGTTGTGCCACCACCCCGATTACCTTACTCCCTTGATTTGTTTGGTTAATTAGGTTAATCGATTTGTCGCGACCCGCAGTAATTGGTATTACAACCCCAGGAAACAAGACTGTATTTTTTAGAGGCAGAATCGGCAGTGTCTCAGGTAAATCCTCAGAGGACATTGCTTGTTCATCTTCTGCACTCAGTAGTGGAATAAACTCTGCGTCCTCATTTAAATCATTAAATGACAAACTGTCCAAATTTATAAGTTTAGCTTTTGACATAAGTATATCTCGGTCATTATGTCACGCCCAATTCAGGCATGACCTTAATCACTCTCTGTTTTTTTATTTAAAATCAGCCTCTTACACCATTTCAATGGAATTAACAGGCATGCTTTAACCGTGATATTCAATAGTTATGCCATAGCCGTAATCTACCAAAAAAAAATACCTGGAAAACCAGGTATTTGTAAGTATAATGAAAACGCTTAGGCAATAGAACTGCAATAAAACGCCAGTTTTTATGTCAATCTTAATTGACCAACTATGGGATAGTTAAGGTAAAAACCCCCATTTCAATAGAATATTCTTCTAAATAAAATCCATTAGGATCTATGGCCGTAAAACTAAACTGGCCTTCAATTACCCCATCAGAGTACTGATAACTCGTAATGGTTAACTGACCTGGAGTCGAATAATACAATTGTGCATTCTCGATATCTGGATTGTATAAGCCGACAATTTCGACACCTGTCTCAATTGATGAAGCCATGTTATAGGTCCCTGGCATTACATTAATCGGAAAGCTCAATGCGATTGATCTGTTCGAATCTGACTCCAATGCTGTAAGTTGAACATATGTTGTTTCATAACTTGGATCGAGTAATATTTCTACGGAAGTCGCTACAAAATTTCCGCCATCAACTTCTGCGCTTAAGGTATTGTCTGCCAATGTTGAATCAGGGCGATAATCCATCACAAACGTACCTTCGGTCACAAGAACTTCAACTTCATTGCTGCCTATTGGATCCGTGGCAGTAAAGGCAAATGTTGCTGATAATTTCCCGGTGATATTCCCGTACTCTTCAAAAGTGATTGAACCAGACATTGAGGTCATTGCCTCTGTTCCCTGACTATCGGTATAGGCAACCGTAAGATTTGATCCGTTAAAAATAGGATCAAATTCGTATGTGCCAACGCTCAATCCCATAGGGATGAAAAACTCCATGCGCTCTAAAGTAGGCGCCGTGGCGGTTAATTTAACCACTTCATCACTCCCTACCATTAAGATTTCTGCTACAAAAGACTCATCGATAAATTCCTCACCATCGACTAAGGCAAAGAAACTACTATCAGGGTCAACAATCCCTGAATCTCCCGGATCATCTCCTGGGTCGACGCCCCCGTTATCACACTCAAACGGCTCCAAAGACCCGTCCACTAGGGTAAAAGGAATGTCTGTAAAAACACCATTAGTCACAACAACTGATTCAGTTATCGTTCCTCCTGCTCCATCGCTTATCTCACGAATCGCTGTGAAAGAGAAAATACCACTGACGGTTTGGTTCTCTTGATCATAGGTCTGTATTACCGCTGATCCAGAGCCTCCTAAACTACTCAAAACCTCAAATGGCGCTTCCGTTGGGGCCTCCAGAATAAAACTTGTTGGGTTAATTTCTTGGGTCAAATCAAAAGTACATGTACCAATATTTGTAATTACAATGGAAATAATATTACCAAAATAATCCGTTCCAGTCATCAATAATACGCCATTAATCAATTGCCCAGTCGTGGTTGAAGCTGAAAAACCTTCCCCGTTTATAGTAGCAGAAAAGACCCGAGAGTCATTGGCTTGATCATCAGTAATAAAATTGCCAGTTAACGGTTCGTCTTCACATGCTGAAAACAAAAACATACTGAAAACGGTCATGAGAAAACCGCGAACCAAATATTTCTTCATAGGGCAAGATTTGCTTTAGGTATCTAACGCAAACTTAAGTAAAAATTGTGTAATCAGGACCTAATTTTATCGGGAACCCTTAACAGCAAAACGATGCCGGAAATAAAAAACACGATTAGAAACAAAACCGCATTTCTCATGCTTCCTGTGATTTGATCGATAAAACCGTAAAGCAGCATTCCAATTACAATACCAATTTTCTCGGCGACGTCATAAAAACTGAAATACGAGGCTGTGTCCTCTGTACGCGGCAAATATTTTGAATAAGTAGAACGACTCAGGGATTGGATCCCGCCCATAACCAAACCAACGATTCCCGCCGCAATGTAAAATTGAACCGGACTAATCATAAAAAAGGCATAAATGCTCATAGCAGCCCAAACACTGTTTATGGCAATTAAGGTCCTGAGGTTGCCATATTTTTTTGAGGCCTTTGAAGTCATCTGTGCGCCGAGCATAGCCAAGATTTGAATAATCAGAATGCTGACGATTAACCCCGTAGTCTTTGCGCCCTCGTCGGGCCAAGCAATTTCCTGTTCCCCAAAATATGTGGCCACAAGCATTATTGTTTGGACGGCCATACTGTAAACAAAAAACGCTATTAGATAACGTTTGAGTCGCAAATTATGAGACAATGCCTTGTAAACGGCTTTGAGCTCGACATAACCATTAAAGACAACAGCTCGCGTAACTTTATGGGGTTTACTTACCCCTTTAGGTAATACGTAAAATGTGTACTGGCTAAAACCCATCCACCACAAACCAACCATAACAAAGGACCAGCGCATCGCTTCCATGCTTCCTGCTCCTGAGGCCTCAAACCCAAATACTTCTGGGTTCATAACCATAGCCAGATTAACGATCAATAAAAGTACACTACCAACATAACCCAATGAAAATCCTTTGGCGCTTA
>CALJFV010000203.1 GCA_938074515.1 uncultured Flavobacteriaceae bacterium | reverse complement strand
AAATTTGTGGTGCGATATTAACTTATTCGGCCATCAAATTACCTACACAAAGTGTGGTACCTTTCGATTTGATTATCCGAATTATAGTTTTGAGAAAACGATATTACCGTCCTTTCATTTTGGGGTAGTATTAAAAAATAGCGCGTGGAAAGAACTTCACGATCGTCTAGAAAAAGAAGAATTTTTGCATACCCCAGCTACGGAATTTTTAACGGGTCGCGTGGGCGCACACCGCTCATTTTTTGTTAAAGATCCTAATGGTTTTTTGATTGAGTTCAAGTGCTTTGATCAGGACAATGAGGTTTTTGCCCATGAGTAGTTTTAATCTCCCAGAGCAGATAACCAATTAGGATAAAATATTCAATAAAAAGCCAAAGCGATTGTTCCTGAACGGATTCGTTACCGTAGGCCGTGTAACTCAAAAACACAAGGAAGCTTGCCAAAAGGCCAATCCTGCGTTGAGCCAAGATGCTTAAAATTAAGACCGTAGTCCAATACCAAGGATGAACAGTAGTGGCGCACAAGAGGTAAATAATTACAGCGCCCATCAAGGCCGAATACAAAGCGCTTTTTTTGATCAGGACCCGGTAACTCAAATAAAAAATAAATAGGGTGCTAATTACCGAAAGTGCAGGCCCCAGCTGGGCAATAATATTATAACCCTTCCATTGGAATCCGAGCCATCGCAACAGGTAATAAAAACTGGCATTAAACTCAAATTTGGTAAACCAAAGCCCAGTCGTATTGGTGTAATGGGTTATTGTCTCTGCGTTGAGAAACGGCAGGAAAACAAGGCCAATCGTGCCAATTAATCCCATGCCAAACCAAAAAAGAGGCAGGATCATTTGGCGACTTTTGAATTGACTGCCTATGTATGCGCCAATGATGGGGATGAGCATTAACGGGATGAGTTTTATGCCCACTGCGATCCCCAGTAAGCCCCCGGAGCGTAAAAATCTGCCCTGGATTAACAACACTAGACCCGCCATAATACTCAGGGCCATGAGGCCTTCAAAATGACAGTTTCCTGTAAGTTCTAGGATGATGAATGGATTCAGAAAATACCAATTAATGTACCTGGAATTAATCGAAAGTTTTTCAAGCAATTGTCGTCCTAATAAAAAGACACCGACATCACCAAGGATTAGGATTACCCTTAAAGTGCTTATCTGGAAGATTAATTCTTGAATATTCAGAAAATGGGGCAGTGCGAAAATAAGTTGTTTGATGGGTGGGTAATTACTGTAATTCCCGGCACTCAGGGCCCCCATGGCGTTTAAAAGTTGCTCTGAATTTGGAATGCTGATTTCTGAAAAATGCTGAAGGCTCGCGATGTCTGCTGGAAGATAGAGATATGGAGAAATTCCTTGAGCAAAAAGGGCGCCATCCCATAAAAATCTATAGACATCTTGAGACAGGTTAGGCCAAGAAAAAAGAAGTAAAACCCTGAATAATAAGCCTACCAAAAGGTCTATTTTCCAATGTTTAACAGGGTTTTTTGATGCAGATTTGCTCGTATTTAGCCAAGGCCAACTCAAAAGCCATAGGCCAGCATAAGACAGCAAGAGCATTACAGTCTGGCTGCGGTGGAGTAAAAACCCAAAAGTGTAATACAGCAGACACAAGAGCAGGAACGACCCGCTTAATAAGATAACCTTATTCTCTAACTGGGCCCTCATGGCCTGTTAGTTTAATCCTGCCATTCGGCAATAAATAAATTTGTGTCGCGTGTCCCTCCATTATTTCTGTTAGAGGAAAACACTAAATACTTGCCGTCATTACTAAAAACTGGAAAAGCGTCAAAGGTTTCACTGTGGGTGATGCGCTTTAAATTCTTTCCGTCGGTATCGATCATGTAAAGATTGAAAGGAAATCCGCGCTCTGCCTCAAAATTGCTCGAGAATAATATTTTGTCCCCGCTAGGATGAAAAAACGGACTCCAGTTAGCATTGCCCAAACGCGTTAACTGTCTTAGATCAGATCCGTCGGCGTTACAAATAAACAATTCCATTTCTGTCGGTTCCACTAAGCCATCAGCCAGCAGAGATTTATATTTCTCGATGGCCTCTGGTGTTTTTGGTCGTGAGGCACGGAAAATTATTTTGGTACCGTCCGGTGAGAAAAATGCGCCACCATCATAACCAAGCTCATCGGTAATTTGGGTGACATTTGACCCATCAATATTCATGGTATACAATTCTAAATCACCACTTCTTGTTGAGGTAAAGACAATTTTATCCCCCTGAGGAGATACCGTAGCCTCAGCATCATATCCAGACTCATTGGTCAGTTGCCCGGTGATATTGCCCTCAAGGTCTGCAACAAAAATGTCGAAGCTGTCGTAAACTGGCCAAACATAATTACCGTTCTTTCTCAAGGGGACCTCAGGGCAGGCTTCATTGTCCAAATGCGTTGAAGCATAAACAAAATGCGTGTTGTCAGGTAAAAAATAACCACAAGTGGTTCGTCCTTTTCCTGTTGAAATCATCGGGGGCTGCGAGGCAGAAAATTCTTCATCAACATTCATGAGAAACATTTGATCGCAGCCAACACCCCATTCAGCATTGTTTGATTGAAACAAAAGTTGCTGGTCGTCAAAACGCCAATAGGCCTCGGCATTGTCGCCGCCAAAGGTCACTTGACGTAAAGATTTAAAATGGGTCTCCTCTGGATAGATCAGCGGTTCATCAACTGAGGTATTTTGAGCCGTTTGGTCTTGTTTCTCTTGTTTTTGACCACATGCCGAAAAAATCAAAAGCAACATGACAAAGTGCAGGTTTCTCATATTTGAACTATTTTTGTGCAAAAATAAAGATATGCGCACAATTAAAGTCCTTTTTTCCTTACTGATTTTATCCTCTTGTGGGGCCCCGACCGTGGCGCCAATCGACCAGCTTAAAACAGATGTTGCTTATTTAGCGGCAGATGAATTACAGGGTAGAGAGACCGGTACAAAGGGAGAACAACTGGCTGCTGATTATTTGGCTCAGCGTTTTGCCACACTCGGACTTTCCCCAAAGGGAACACAAGAATACTTTCAAAAGTTTAGTTATAAACCGAGTTCCAATCCACATGAACAAACCAAAGTTGATGCCCCCGGAGATGAGAGTATGCCCCAGGGAACGAACGTGGTTGGTTACAAAGACAATGGTGCAGACAAGACAGTAGTCATTGGCGCGCATTTCGATCATTTAGGCTGGGGCGGTGAAGGATCATTGTACCGCGATAGCATTCCCAGTATTCACAACGGAGCAGATGACAATGCTAGTGGCGTGGCCCTGCTTTTGTATTTGGCCGAACGTGTTAAGGATGAACCAAATGCTCAAAGCAATTATCTGTTCATTGGATTTTCTGGAGAAGAAAAAGGGCTTTTAGGGTCAAATTACTTTACAAAAAACCCAACCATAGATTTAGCCTCCATTAACTTGATGGTCAATATGGATATGGTTGGTCGTTTAAATGAGGAAAACACATTGGCTGTGCACGGCGTAGGAACTTCTCCAAGATTCAAGCAAATGCTTTTTGCTAACAATGATTTTGGATTGAACATTGCCGAGCATGAAAGCGGTGTTGGTCCCTCAGACCACACTTCTTTTTATTTAGTGGATTTGCCCGTGCTTCATTTTTTTACGGGGCAGCATGAAGATTATCACAAACCTTC
>CALJFV010000202.1 GCA_938074515.1 uncultured Flavobacteriaceae bacterium | reverse complement strand
TTGTGGTTTGGATGATTTTTTTCGACACAAACTCTTGGCTGATTCACAAAGAATTGGATGAGGAAATTGACGTTTTGGAACAGCGCAAAAGCCAATTTGAACAGGATATTAAAAAGGACCATGATTTTGTCACCCAAATGCAGGATACCTTTGAAATGGAGCGCTATGCTCGAAGTCAGTATTATCTGAAAAAGAAAGACGAAACCATTTTTTTAATTGAAGAGGCTGACAGCACAAAAAATAATTCCGCGCAATGAGTGCCTTAGATTTTTCTGGATTTAACCATTTTGACGATAAACTTTGGAAACAGCAAATCCAAATGGACCTCCAAGGAAAGGACTACAATCAGGAGTTGATCTGGCAGAGTCCCGACGGTATCGCAGTACCCCCCTTTTACACAAAAAATAATACCAAAGTTTCCTCAATTTCTGACCTCCCCGACACTTGGGCCCATACCACTCAAATTTATATGGGGGACCAGAATGTGGTAAAGCAACTGATACAAAAAAAACGGGCACAAGGCATTGGTAGTTTTCACTTAGTTTGCGATGAACCATTTGAGCCTACTGAGGTTTTGAATTACTTTAAAAATAGCGGTATTCAGCTGATTTTAGACTGTAATTTCTTAAACAAAACCTGGCTAAACGAGGTTGTCGAAAAGGCTAAAAACGCAAAAATAGCCCTGCATTTAAATCAGGATCCTCTGCACCATTTAGCCAAAACAGGGAATTGGCCAGCACATCCTGATAATGTCTTTAAACCATTATATGAATGCTTAACTCAAGACTCCGATGGCGTCTCTGTACTCGGTATTCATGCGACACTCTATGTTGAATCTGGAGCAAATAACATTCAGCAATTGGCTTATAGCATGGCTCAGGCCAATGAAACCTTAGAACAATTAAGTGGATATGGTCCATTACCAAAAAGTCTCACAATAAACTACAGTCTTGGCATAGGTCCAAATTACTTTTTCGAAATTGCCAAACTTCGAGCCCTGCGGCGCTTGAGTGCACTATTGGGCCAAATTCACGAGGTAGAAATTAAGTGTCACATCACGGCGCTCCCTGCACAGCGATTTATGACCTTGTATGATTTTAACAATAACCTGTTGCGGCACGGTATATCAATGATGGCGGGAATACTGGGTGGGGCAAACGCTTTGTGTAATCTTCCTTACGATCATCACTACAAAAAAAGTAATGAATTCTCTCAAAGTCTAGCCGAAAACCAGCTCTTTATTCTCGAATCAGAAGTTTTTAAAGACATCGATGCCCGGATAACCAATGGAGCCTACTATATCGAGCAACTCACTGAAAAAATGGCCGATCAAGCATTGGGCTTATTCAAATCTATTGAGGCTTCCGGGGGCTGGCTTAAAGCCTTAAAACAAGGAACCCTTCAGCGTAAGATTAAAGAACAACACGAGAAATCAGTTCATGCACTGGAATCCCGTGATGCCGTGGTAGTTGGCATAAATAAATATGCCGATTCCACTCAAAAAATGCAGGATCAAATAGAATTGTATCCGTTTCAAAAAATGAACCCGCAAAAGACTTTGGTCGCCCCTATTGTTGTGCGCCGACTGACCCAGAAGTTTGAATTACAAAGATTAAATAATGAAAGACAAGTCTAATATTTTTACGATCTATCCCATCATGAACAAAGCATTATTTAGTGCGTTACTGAGTATACTGTTATCCTTCAGTGCTTGCCAGCAAGGACCGGAGTATCGTTTTCAAGATGAACCAAAAGTCGTCTCATGCTCAGAGATGCCCGATGACTTTATGCATGAGTTACTTTATAGCTTTAGGGAAGATATTGGGGCTTTTTACAATCAATATACTGATTACATCAAAGGTACCCGAAGCTATTATTTTGAAGCTTATGGACAATACGTATACTTTGGTTTTTCTGGAACCGCACGATTTGATGACATCGCATCTGACCACAGTCGCACCCTACTTCAAGAGCTCAGAAAAGAAAAAGATTTTTGGATCATTAAAAACGGTCAAGAGCGCCTAAATTATAATCATCCCTATCTACTGTGCCTTATCGACGGCATTGCGGACGACGATCTCAGGATTTCACTGCAAAATTTACGTAAGGCAAAATCTCTTACCCCTGAGCTTATTGCAGAAACGATGAGGATCAATGTTCAAAAAGTAATCTCTGATCCGAACTTATCGATGTATTTGGCCCTTGATGGATTTTATCAACCTTTGATTAATCGCAGTGCCAAAAAATGAGTCAACGCAAAGCGGTAACACATATTTCTCTAGATAATGGCCCCCAATGGGACCAACACCCTCAAAGTAAGGAAGTCAATGAGATGGCGGCCTACGGTGCGGGAGCGCCTCCTTTTTTACGTGGACCTTATGCGACTATGTATGTCCAAAGGCCTTGGACGGTGCGCCAGTACGCTGGATTTTCTACCGCTGAAGAGAGCAATAACTTCTATAGAAAGAATTTGGCTGCGGGCCAAAAAGGGCTTTCTGTTGCCTTTGATTTACCGACTCACCGGGGCTATGACAGCGACCATCCTCGAGTGACTGGAGATGTAGGTATGGCAGGTGTTGCCATAGACACAGTGGACGACATGAAGATCCTCTTTGACCAAA
>CALJFV010000201.1 GCA_938074515.1 uncultured Flavobacteriaceae bacterium | reverse complement strand
TGGTGAGTAATAATATCGATGAAGAACAGCCAATAACAATTCGTGTTTATAAAGAGGACCAACTGTTTACACAAACCGGCACAAAATTGTCTCCCAGTCAGGACAAAACGGTCGATTTTGATTTGGGAGCCCTGAATAAATTCAAAGGAATGGTAACCATAGAAGATCGTGGCTTGGGCTATGATGATACTTTATATTTTAACCTACCACCACAGCCAAAGGTCAAAATCTTGAGTATCGGTAATAAGTCTTACTCTGTTCTAAAAAGTATTTTTGATGAAAGTGAATTTTCTTATGTCCAAAAAGACCCAGGCAATTTGGACTTCTCCCTTATTCAGGAACAAAATTTTATAATTCTGGATCAACTCTCCTCGATAAATAACGCATTATTTGGGACTTTACAAGAGCACATCACTCGTGGTGGGGGGCTATTGATTATCCCGGATATTGAAGCCTTAGCAACCACCGAGCAATTATTGAGTGAATTCAATTTAGGACGCATAATATCGTCAAATCTGCAATCGAGAGCCGTCATTGAAATCAATTCGCAAGATCCTTTTTACAAAGCCATATTTGAGCAAAACATAGCAGAATTTCAATATCCAACTGTTGGTCAAAGTCTTAATATAAGCGCCCGAGGCAGAACAATGTTGTCTTTTGACGAAGGAACCCCCTATTTATTTTGTAAAGACGGTGTTTGTTTTTTCACAGGCCCCATTACAGGTCCAGGAACAAATTTTGATCAATCACCATTAAGCGTGGTTACTTTAATTCAATTGGCGTTACAGACGCAAATATTCCCACAACTCTACTATCCCACGGTGAGCCCAAATTCGATCGACAATGAAATCAGCAGTTCTGCCAAGAAATCAGTCTTAGCAGGAGTTTTGGAAGCAGATCAAGTGGTTATTTTATCGCAAGGAAACAAGCAAATTATTCCGCGACAACAGCAAATCCAAGAGAATATCTCAATTGATTTTGAGGGGATTGACTTTAATTCAGGCCATTACTCAGCGCGCCTAGAAAAAAATGAAATCGGTTCGTTTAGTTTTAATCACCCGAGAAATGAAAGTCACGGTAACTTTTTGTTTCCGGAATTAGATTCAATACCGATAAAGACGACAAAAAATATGGATATTGCTATGAGTATGATCACTCAAAACCTTGAAGGCAAACAACTATGGGTTTGGTTTGCTATTTTTGCATTGATTTGCTTTATGACCGAAATGTTCATTTTAAAACAAACCACATGAGAACACTTCTTAAATCGGTGACAATAATTGATCCTCAGGGGCCCTTCCATAATAAAGTAATGGATATTTTAATTGATCAAGGAATCATTCAAAACATTGCACCGTCGATTAGCGATGACACTGCCGATCTTGTAGCGCTGCCTAACGCACATGTCTCTTATGGATGGTTTGACCCATCGGTTTCTTTGGGAGAACCAGGATATGAAGAAAGAGAAACCATCATTAACGGGAGTCAAGTCGCAGCAAAATCGGGCTACACGGCAATCGGGATTCAACCCAATACCCATCCAGTGACCCAAAGTCAAGCTGCTGTTAATTTTATAAAGGCTAAAGAAGATTTAGTCAGTCTCTTTCCAATCGGTGCATTGACAATAGACACTGAAGGCCATGATTTGTGCGAACTCTATGACATGCATAATGCGGGCGCTCTTGCTTTTGGAGACTATAAAAAACCCATAAACGACCCCAATATTTTAAAACTAGCATTAGAGTATACTCAATCTTTTTCAGGCTTAATCTGTTCTTTTCCCATGGATGCCGCTTTAGGTATTAACGGAATGATTAATGAAAGCCCGCAAAGTGTACAATTAGGGCTTAAGGGGATACCAAAGTTATCAGAACACCTTCAAATTAAAAGAGATTTAAGTATACTCAAATATTCTGGTGGACGATTGCATATCCCCACGATATCTACAGCTGAATCTGTCGGACTTATTCGTGAGGCCAAAAGCCAAGGATTAAGCGTAAGTTGCAGTGTCGCGATATATAATTTGGCCTTGAACGATCATATGCTTGAATCTTTTGATGCAAATTACAAACTCATGCCGCCATTACGGGAGCAAGAAGATCAGAAGGCACTGCTCGATGGACTTTTGGATGGAACTATTGATGGAGTCACCAGTGATCACAATCCCATCGATATAGAGCACAAAAACGTAGAATTTGACCAAGCAATGTTTGGGAGTATTGGGCTTGAACACACCTTTGGGGTATTGGCTCATATAACCAATAACATTGATCATACCGTCAAAGCACTCACGGGATTGCGCAAGTGTTTTGGTTTAGATATGGAACCAATCTCAATGGGAGGTACTGCAAATTTGACTCTATTCAACCCTGACCCCTCAGGTGTAGCCCATATCAATGAGCTCAATTCAAAGTCAAAAAATGGAGCACTTTTAGGTTGCACGACAAAGGGCAAGGTTCTTGGCGTTATTCATGGAATCAAACAGTTTTGGAATGAGCAGTAAACAAGGCTCTAGGCAGAAATTTCACCAGGTTATCGCTTATATGACATTTATTGGTTTAATTGTC
>CALJFV010000200.1 GCA_938074515.1 uncultured Flavobacteriaceae bacterium | reverse complement strand
CAATACGTCCTTGGATTAAATTGGTCGGAGCCACTACCATTTTATTCGTGCTGCGATGAAATAAATAAAGATTTTTGATTTCTAAATTCGGGGCCTCAATACGGCAATCACCATCATAAAGACCAATGTTGGCAGAATTTGTGCGCCCACCCAGAAAAAATTTACTGGTACCGTTTGCAAAAATAATGAGCTGGGTAACGTCCAAATCTTCAAAATAAAAATCACCATCGGTGTGAAATTCACCCTCTTGCTCGCGGTCCTCAGAGAGCAATGTGAGCTTTTTAAAGGTTATGGTGCCCTGTCCAATTACGGGAAGCCCAGAACTCGATCGAATTTCAATAGAATCTACTGGTGAGGTCACATAAACCTTCGTAATGCCATAATCACGTGTGTAATTACAACTGTTGCGATCACTGACTTTAAGGATACTGTCTTCTACCCGCACCAAAACCTCATTCATGAGGTTTTCCCCAGATTCAACCACCACACTTTGCTGGGGCCCGGAAGACACAATGAGTTGGACACGGTTCCAAATGATAATTTTTTTGAATTTGTCTACATTAAAAGTGCGCTGGACAATAGGGCCACTGGTTTGAAAACAATCCCATGCATTGTCACTGTCACAGCCCCAAAACAGCAGTCCTGCAGAGAGTGCCACGAAATAATAAAAATTACGGATCTGAAGTTTCATACCTGTTTTCATAATCGATACCCAATACCAAATTCAACAGCCTCTGCCTTTGCCCAGTGGGCTTTCAGGGTAATTGCGGCAAAAAAATGTTCTTTTCCAAAATATCGCTTTAGTCCTAAACGATTGTAAAGTCTATTTTCAAATTCATAGGGCCAATAAAAATAGCGCCCAAGTTGAGAAACAAAAGCGGTCTTGCGAAAGCGAAATTCATGACCTAAAAATACACCAATACGGCGATAGTCCAAACCGGGTTCTATCCCATCTCCGGGGAAGGCCGATTGACGATAGCGAATCAGGTGAATTAAAAAGTCTGAGAAAAAGAAATCGACACCGAGTTGAAGGGTACTTTTATAGTTGATCCGTTTGTCCGCAAAAAATGAAAAAACATAAAAAGGATATTGCCCTAGACCAATAACATCGGCTTCATTGAGTCCCGTGCGAAATACGGCGTTAACGGTTATCGGCTCACTGTAATATTGGCTTGGCCAATCTCCATGATTGTGTCTGGTCAAAATAACCCCTTCTTGAGATTGGTAACTCAGCCCCGCAGAAAAATAAAGCGTATTGGTGCTGTTGTTTGGGGCTTTGAAATTAGCATTTGAGTAATGAATTATTCCTGTCCCCAACCTGACGCCTATTCCCCGATAAATATTTTCTTGAATGAGGTTAAATTTTAAAAAAGTCGTACTCATAAAACGACTGCCATAAGCCGTATTTTGATTATTATCCTCTGCATCATATGGATTCCCCGCCATGGCAACCCCTTGGCCAATACCAAGGCGCAATCGACGCTTCCAGAAATACCAGTTAAAATGGCCATAAAGCCCATAGTTTTTACCCAGATAAGGGTTACCCATATCTTGATAATTAAAGGTAAACCCCCAGTCAGGATAGTTGTAACGACTCTCCCATTCATTGTATCCATAAGTCTTGCGGTTGAAAGCCAGATTAAAGCCCGATGGATGTCCCGTGATCAGGTGGGCAATATCAGAATTGTGTTCCAAAATACTGCCATAGAAATAATCGAGCTCAATCGCATAGGGCTTCAACTCCCTCTGTTGCGCCAACAACACCGGGCTTAAAACGCCAAAAATCAACGACCACCAATTGTATCTCATGACTCGATAAAGGCCCCAAATATACGGCATTAATTAATGTGGCTCAAGTCACTAAAAATCAAGTCTCGTCTCGATGAAATCAGAAGGGCAACTGACTTAAATCCACGTTGCCTCCCGAGAGTATTAAGCCAATTTTTTTACCCCTAAATTCCGCAGGATATTTTAATACCGCTGCCAGAACAACCGCACTCGAAGGTTCAACTACCATCTTGGTACGCTCCCATAAAAGGCGCATGGAGTCAATAATCTCTCTCTCATCAACGCAAAAAATTGACGCAACACCATGTTGAATTATGGGAAAATTAATGGAGCCCAATTGCGTTTTTAACCCATCGGCGATGGTGTTGGCTTGATCATTTGTCTGAATCACACCAAGTTTCAAAGAACGAAAGGCATCGTCAACCGCAGTTGGTTCAGCACCCCAACAAAGGCAATTCTCTCCGAAATGGGCTGTGGCTAGTGCCGTTCCAGCCAAAAGACCGCCACCCCCTACTGGGGCAATAACACCATTCAGCTCCGGGATTTCTTCTAAAAGTTCCATGGTCGCAGTCGCATTACCCAAGATTACTGGCATGGCATTGGAAGGGTGGAGCGCCGTTGCTCCGGTTATTTTGATAATCTCTTCAGTTGCTTGTTCACGAGCCGACAAATTTAGTTCGCAATCGGTAACCTCTGCGCCATACCACAATACGGCCTCACGCTTAACCCTTGGAGTTCCCTGAGGCATCACCACATAGGCCTTTATTCCCATAATTTTTGCCGCTAAAGCCACGGCCTGCCCAAAATTACCTGATGAATGAGTTACCACACCTGCAGCGCGCTCTTGCTCGGTTAGCGCGGCTATAGCAGCTGAAGCCCCACGCATTTTAAATGCCCCCATGCGTTGAAGCTGTTCACATTTAAAATAAAGCGAGGCCCCACTGAGTTCGTTTAAATAATGTGAGGTCACCACGGGGGTTCGATGAATCAAAGGCTCTATCAGTGAAGCAACATTGAGTAAATCGGCTTTGCTCGGTCCGCTCAATTTACCAAGGGCATCGGAGGATTGGGATTGCCTAAGACGATCTGTTGAATTCATGGTTCAGAAGAAGTAACTCTTTCCCCATTGACAAACACAGCATAATCTATAGACATACTGCCCCGCAGGCTCATCGAGACGGAACAATACTGTTCAAAGCTCAACGCAGCCGCACGCAGCGCTTTTGCCGGCACAATTTCCCCCTCCAAATAAATTTCTACCATAGCCGATTTGAATGGATTTGCCTTTTCCACCGCCGCGCGCTCACCGGTGACCTTAACGGTATAACTGCTTACGGTTTGCCGTTGTTTTTTTAAAACATAAATGATATCAATGGCATTGCATCCCCCTATGGCCATAAGCAACAGCTCCATTGGGGACGCCCCCTGAGGGCTGCCTTCCTTATTGAAGTCCAAGGTAACCGAATGTTGATTGGGTCCCATGGCATGAAATAGATAATCCTCGTTCTGTCGGGTTAATGTGACGGTCATAATTTTTTTTTTAAGGTGTAGATTGTGCCACACGCTGTTGAATAATTTCTGGAATACTTCTTCCCTCAATATTGCTTTGCAGCCAAGTTAAGATATCTAAATAGAGAAAACTCCGGCGCTCAAAAGGATCATTTTTGTATTGGCTCAAGGTCTCATGTAATCCTTTGAATGATTTTTTGATTTCATGGGGATAGACTTGAGTCAAACTTCTTATAAATGAAATCATCGCGCGTTGGACTTGGTGCAAGTCTTCCATTTTAATTAAAAACTTATAAGTGGTCAATATTAGCCGCTCAATTTGATAATCAATACCCGCCTCATAATGGGCCACAAGATTTAATATCCTTGAAAAACAAAGCAAGTCCTCGCGCATGCCCAAAGACTTATTTTCAATAATCAATCCCAGGTATTTGATGCATAATTTGTAATCACCACAACCAAAATAAAGGCAAGCAATTTTATAATAAAAAATCATAATGTGGTGCTCATCTATTTTGTCATGGTAATGCTCGATTCCCGCCAAAACAGGTTCTACCAAACGCAGCCCCTCGTGAAAAGTCCCTGCCATAAAATGGGCGTTAAACTTATGGCCATAACGATATAAAAAGGCTAAACTTTGCACGTTTTCACGCTGCGGAAACGAAGGCCGATCTATCGTTTGTTCAAATCGATCAAGCGCGCTTTGAAACCGCGAAACATCTCCGATAAAAAACAAGGCCTCCAACAAATACTGAGCCCCTCGCAAATAAAAAACAGGATTTAAATCAATCATTTTTGGCGCTCGATAAAACAACTCGGTCCATCGGGTGGCATAAGTAAAGCAAGCCAAAAAGTCTTGAATAATGAAATTGTACCACAGTTGGGCGTTGTAATACCAGAGACGTTCTCGAAAACCTAGGGCATCCAGTTGAACCTCAGGCATTCGACTGGCAAAAAACTCTCGAACGTAACGTAATTCTGTGTCCGTTTTAACGTAACCTTTTTGTAAAAAAAGACTGTATAGTTGTAAGGAGAGATTGGACAATTGACTTGATATTTCATTGAGCGAACCGATTTTTGCTGATTCCGCCACCAGCAACTCTGCCCTATTGCTGATGCTTCTGGTAATGTACTGGCTCTCGATGACTTTTTCAAGCTCAATGATTTCTGCCGCCATATTTTTCTCTTCGTGCTCAAGAGCCATCCCTTTGGCGCGCTCCAACATTTTTAAACTTTGACCGAACAAACCTTTGTGATAAAGTATGGTGGCAAAATCTAATTGCTCACGTATTTGAAGACGTATATTTTGATGGATTGGATTTAACCTTAAACTGATTAAAATCTGTTTGTAAAGATGTCCTTTGAGATTGGACAATTGTTTTTTAGAAATGGCTTTATGTTCTAAAATCTGGGCCTCATTGTATTGATTTTGTTTGTCCAAAATGGCAAACAACTGCATGAATTTGGCCTGCTCATTAACCCCAAGACGACCCGCATACAAACTGAATTGACGCTTCTCCGATTTGGAAAGGGATTTAATCAGATCGAATAAATTGTCTTTTTGAATTTTGGGCATAGGAACCGACCTGAATTTAAATATTTGATTTACAGTTATTTGATTTTAAAAAAGAGCCGGTAAACGCCGTAATGAATACGAGCAAAATAGTCTTTAAATACCCTACAAAATATAAATTCGTACTTCAATTATCAAAATAATTAATCACAAATGTCTGCTGAGCAAATTCAAATATTCGATACCACCCTCAGGGATGGAGAACAGGTCCCAGGATGTAAACTCAATAAAGCCCAAAAACTAATCATTGCCGACCAGCTTGAAGCCTTGGGCGTCGATGTTATCGAAGCAGGGTTTCCGGTGTCTAGTCCTGGAGATTTTGAAGCGGTTGCGGCCATTGCTCAACAAGTTAAAAATGCGACTGTTTGTGGTTTAACAAGAGCCGTGGAGCACGATATTGATGTCGCAGCCGAGGCTTTAAAAAAGGCTAAAAAACCACGAATTCACACAGGAATTGGCACCTCAGATTCACACATAAAGTACAAATTTAAGTCCACCCAAGAAGAAATTATTGAGCGCGCCTATGCTGCGGTGGCCTATGCCAAAAAATATGTTGAGGATGTAGAATTTTATGCCGAAGATGCAGGCCGCACCGAAAATGAGTACTTGGCTCGCGTGTGCGAAGCCGCAATAAAAGCTGGCGCTACTGTGTTAAATATTCCAGACACTACAGGATATTGTTTACCAGAGGAATACGGCGCGAAGATTAAGTACCTCAAAGAAAACGTAAAAGGCATTGAAAAAGCCATACTTTCTTGTCATTGTCACAATGATTTAGGGTTGGCTACTGCGAACTCAATCGCCGGGGTGACCCATGGAGCCAGACAAATAGAATGCACCATTAACGGGGTTGGCGAACGCGCAGGGAACACGGCCTTAGAAGAGGTGGTGATGATCTTAAAACAACATCCGGGGCTGAATTTATTTACCAATATAAAAACGCCCCAACTCTACAAAACAAGTCAACTTGTTTCTTATCACATGGGAGTGAATACCCAGCCCAATAAGGCCATCGTCGGGGCGAATGCCTTTGCCCATAGTTCTGGCATCCATCAAGACGGAGTCATTAAGCACAGACAAACATACGAGATCATCGATCCAAAAGATGTTGGGGTAACAGAGTCTGCGATTGTACTC
The DNA here is from genome assembly GCA_938074515.1 of uncultured Flavobacteriaceae bacterium. Lineage (GTDB taxonomy): Bacteria > Bacteroidota > Bacteroidia > Flavobacteriales > Flavobacteriaceae > BACL21. The sequence goes on along the minus strand of CALJFV010000200.1, from coordinate 1,372 downwards.
ACGGCGCGCAGTGGCCGTGCCGCCCTAGCCTATCGCGCCAAATTAGTGGGATATGAGTTAACTAAACTTCAATTAGACGAGGTGTATCGAACATTTTTAAGTTTTGCCGACCAACAAAAGGAAGTTCAGGATAGTGATATCCACCGCATCATTGAGTCGAGCAAAGTTTACACAGAAATCCTGATTAATTCATAATTGTTCAATTGACAATAATCCCAAAATAATCCGATGGCAAAAACACTTTTTGATAAAGTATGGGACGCACACTTAGTGGAGGAGATGGACAACGGGCCAAGCGTGCTGTATATAGACAAACATTTAATTCACGAAGTGACCAGTCCACAGGCCTTTCAAGAGCTGGAGGATCGCGGCATTACATTGTTTAGACCAGATCAAGTGGTCGCGACAGCAGATCACAATACCCCCACCTTGGATCAAGACAAACCCGTAAAAGATCCACTGAGCAGAAAGCAATTGCAGCAGCTCACCGACAACTGCCAAAAATACGGCGTCACCCTTTACGGATTAGGGCATCAGTATAATGGAATTGTCCATGTGATGGCCCCGGAACTGGGGATCACTCAACCGGGTATGACCATGGTTTGCGGGGACAGTCACACCTCAACCCATGGGGCTTTTGGCAGCATTGCCTTTGGTATCGGGACCAGTCAAGTAGCCCAAGTTTTTGCCAGTCAAAGTTTACTTTTGACCAAGCCAAAGACCATGCGGATTACCATTAATGGCCCTCTTGCCAAAGGGGTATTGCCCAAAGACGTCATTCTTTATATCATTTCCCAAATTGGGACAAATGCCGGTACCGGTTATTTTTGCGAATATGCGGGCGAAGTGTTTGAGCAAATGAGTATGGAAGGCCGCATGACCGTTTGCAATATGAGTATAGAGATGGGCGCACGCGGAGGGATGATTGCTCCAGATCAAACTACTTTTGATTATGTCCAGGGCAGACTATATGCTCCAAAAGGGACTCAGTGGGCGCAAAAATTAACCTACTGGAAAAGTCTTCCCACCGATACTGATGCGGTTTTTGACAAGGAATACTTTTTTGACGCCAGAGATATTGCCCCGATGGTTACCTATGGTACTAATCCGGGTATGGGAATTAAAATTGGCGCACAAATCCCACAATCAGAGGATGCCTCCTTTATAAAATCGCTCAAATATATGGGACTGAATTCAGGCCAGTCTCTTCTGGGCCATCCTATTGATTATGTATTTATTGGCAGTTGCACCAACTCGAGAATAGAAGATTTTCGTGTTGCAGCCCAAGCCGTTAAAGGAAAACAAAAAGCACCTCATGTAGTTGCTTGGCTCGTACCAGGCAGCAAACAAGTCGAGGCCCAAATAGAGCAAG
>CALJFV010000199.1 GCA_938074515.1 uncultured Flavobacteriaceae bacterium | reverse complement strand
TCAAGAAATTCAAGAAGCACCCCCCACCGATGGTTTATATCATGACAGTAAGACGGATGAAGAGCAACTTGGAGCGAGCTACGACGAACTGGAATGGGCTATGGAATTCCAAAAAACAGCGCAAGAAATAGACTTTACGCGCATCGATCTCCAAACCGATCTGGTTTTACAAGAATTAAGTCCGCGCCAAAAAGAAGTTTTGTCAATTTATCTCACACTAAATCGAGGGAATCAACATAAGATGAACCCCATTCCAGTGTGTATTATCCCAAAAAACTTGCCCTAATCCATAGTCATTGAGCGCTGTTCATCGATAATATTTGCATTTAAAATACTGTAAAAGTGGATTTTATTACATTTGACTTTGATGAAGTCCACAAAACGCATACTCGTAGCTGATCATCACCCTGTTATACGCAAGGGTATTTCATGCATGCTGCGCAAGACCGACCAATTTGAAATTGTCGGAAAAGCACAAAATATGGATGAATTAAACCAAGCCCTTGAAGCGTGTAAGCCAGACATACTCATAATGGAACTTGAGTTACCACAACTCAATGGAGTCAGCACTTTGCGTTATATAAAGAATGAATATCCTAAAATTAGAATTCTAATTTTTTCTCATCTCGCTGAAGAAATTTATGCCTTGCGCTGTATCAAAACAGGAGCCGCAGGATATTTACCTAAATCTGCATCATCTAAGGCGTTCCTGAAAGCACTCAAGCGACTTGCCAATGGAGGAATATACCTCAACGATGAATTAAATGTTTCGTTTAGTCCCCGCAGTGTCGGAGAAAGTAGTGCGATCAATCGTTATAAAAAACTTTCCACAAGAGAAATAGAAGTGCTCAATATGCTTTCTTCTGGAAAGCGCAACAAGGATATTGCTGAGGCTTTGGATATTAATGAAAAAACAGTCAGTACCTACAAAACAAGACTGCTTACAAAATTAAAGGTGGATAATATTGCGGATTTAATCAATCAGGCTCGGCTATTCAGGTTGGGTTAATCAATCTGAAGAAATTTATTCGAGATAAAATATGCGCGATAAATTTTAGTGTTAATCTCAAGAGCGAGTAACCTTAGAGGACTCTGTTGAGCTTTTCTGAGAGTACTTTCTTCAAACCGATATAATCTGTAACGGCCTGAAGCGTCTCATCACTTCCCTGATTTTCAGTTTCTTCTTTAAATTGTGCGCTTAACTCATCTATCTTTTTAGCCACTAAATGTCTGCGTAAATTTAAAATCGTCTCTGAAACAATTTGGGCCACACCAGCTTTTTTTTCCTTCACAAAAATGAGTTTTCGATCCCATTGATGCAATTGATGTTTTTCATCATCCATCAAAATATGGGTCACTTGTTCCGCAAGTTCATGGGGTAGGCTTTGTAAAAAACCATCAATTTTAAGCTCAGGATTTTGATGGAATCCTTCAATGATGCGATAGTACAGTTCTTGAAATTGAGTATGGGTAAATTCTATTTCATCTTCTTGCAAATCCAAGTAAATTTTTTGGTAAACCAAAGTCGATTGGGACACCGCCTTATGACTGATCGCACCCTGTTCATCAGGTTCTAATAAAGTCTCGATAAATTCTTCTTCGTGGCCTCCGTAGAGAAGTAAAAGCTCAATTATTTTGCGTTCGAGCGCATATTGAACATTAACCTTCTGCTCGGTCTTTGGTTTTTGAATAACGTCTAATCTCGGGACATTGACCTCAGGCGTCCTTTGGGTGTCATTGCGGTTTTTTCTGAGAATTTGCGCCAAGGTGCTGAATAAGACCTCTTGGCTTATGTCCATGATTCGCGAGCATTCCTTAAGGTAAACCTCTTGCTTTATATGATCGGGTATCTTAGCAATACTTTGAACCATGTCACGAACGGTATCGGATTTTTTGATAGGATCATTTGCCGCATCTTTAGCCAATAAAGAGGCCTTAAAGCTTATAAAATCCGTTGTATTTTTGGTCAAATAGTCTTTAAGTGCGTCCAAGGAATTATTGCGCGCAAAACTATCGGGGTCTTCCCCTTGTGGAAAAGTACAAATCCGGACATTCATCCCCTGTTCCAGGATTAAATCTACTCCGCGCAATGAGGCGCGAATTCCGGCATCGTCCCCATCAAAGAGTAAGGTCATGTTTTTGGTCAATCGATTGACTAATCTAATTTGTTCTGGGGTTAAGGCGGTACCGCTCGAGGCAACCACATTAGACAAACCCCTTTGATGCATTTGTATTACATCGGTGTATCCCTCAACCAAGTAGCAATTATCCTCCTTGGCAATACCTTGTTTGGCAAAATTTATCCCATAAAGTATTTTGCTCTTGTGATAGACCTCGCTCTCTGGAGAGTTCAGATATTTGGCAATCTTCTTATCTGTAGAAAGCGTGCGCCCTCCAAAACCCAAGACGCGACCGCTCATGCTGTGAATGGGAAAAATTACACGAGATCTAAAACGATCGAACTGCCGATCTCCTTTTACTATGGTCAATCCTGTTTCCTCAAGAAAACTCATTTGATAGCCTTGTTTCAAGGCCTCTTGTGTAAAACCATCCCAGCGATCATCGTTATACCCTAGCTGGAATTTCTCGATAGTCTCTTGAGTAAAACCACGTTCTTTAAAATAGGTCATCCCTATAGCCTTACCCTGCTGAGTCTGGGTCAAGGTGGATTTGAAATAATCACGAGCAAATTCATTAACCAAATACAGGGATTCTCTCTTATCCGCCTCAGCCTTTTGCTCAGAAGTCTGCTCGGTTTCTTCAATCTCAATGTTATATTTTTTGGCCAAATATTTAATGGCCTCAGGATAGGTAAAATGTTCATGCTCCATTAAAAATGCCACAGCATTTCCTCCCTTACCACTACTGAAATCCTTCCAAATTTGTTTTACGGGAGATACCATAAA
>CALJFV010000198.1 GCA_938074515.1 uncultured Flavobacteriaceae bacterium | reverse complement strand
AAGCAAACTGCCCTTACCCATGTACATCAAGCCCTTGGCGCCAAAATGGTTCCTTTTGCCGGGTTCAATATGCCTGTATCCTATCAAGGCGTTAACCAAGAGCACCAATGTGTTCGAGAGGCGGTTGGTGTTTTTGATGTTTCTCACATGGGTGAATTTTTTGTCAGTGGGCCAAATGCCTTGGCGCTAATCCAAAAAATAAGCAGTAATGACGCCGCGGCCATGAGCGATGGACAAGCCCAATATTCATGTATGCCCAATGATCATGGCGGTATTGTCGATGATCTAATTATTTATCGTTTTAGTTTGGATCACTATATGTTAGTGGTGAATGCCTCCAATATAGAAAAGGACTGGGCTTGGATTAATTCCCATAACACCATGGGCGCACTGCTGGAAAATCGTTCAGATGATTTTTCACTTTTGGCGGTCCAAGGTCCCCAGGCCCAGGCTGTTATTCAAAAGTTGACCGATACCGATTTAAACGAGATTAAATTCTACAGATTCGCCACCGGACGCATCGCTGGACAAAGTGATGTAATCATAAGCAATACGGGGTACACTGGTAGCGGCGGATTTGAGCTTTATTGTGCAAATCGTCAGGTGGAAGCCATTTGGAACGCACTTTTCGAGGCTGGAGCAGAATATGGAATTCAGCCTATTGGACTTGCCGCGAGAGACACGTTGCGCCTTGAAATGGGCTACTGCCTTTACGGTAATGATATTGACGACACCACCTCTCCAATCCAAGCAGGTCTGGGATGGATCACAAAATTCAATAAGGATTTTGTCAACAGTGCAGCCCTAGCCCTAGAAAAAGAAGAAGGCCCTAAGGTCAAACTATGTGCCTTTGAGCTCTTAGAGCGCGGGATTCCGAGACACGGCTATCCAATTGTTCAAGAAGATGGTAGAGAAATTGGTCGGGTGACCAGCGGAACCATGTCGCCTTCTCTGAATAAAGGAATTGGACTTGGCTATGTTACAGTTCCTAATCACGCATTAGATCAAATCATTTATATAAGCATCCGTCAAAAACAATTGCCGGCTAAAGTCGTTAAACTCCCCTTTTACAAAAAGGCTTAAGCCCCGTGCCAAAGCGTAAAAAATCAATAGAAAGAATTCGAATTATTGGGGGCAGTGGTTATCTTGGAAGAGCCCTGTATCGCGAGTTTCAGTCTTTTTATGAAACTTTTGGGACGTTTTGTCACCCCGATGAATTTTGGGAAAATCATGGGGCATTTTTCAACTATAATAGCAGTCAAGACGAACTTCTCCCCATCTTAGAATCGCTACGCCCCTCACATGTGATTGTGTGTATGTGGAGTGTTCATGAGGCAGGTTTGTCGGCTATGGAAAGTTTGGTGCAATATGCTTATTTGCATAAAACACACCTAACGCTATTGTCTAACGTAATGGTTTTTGATGCCGTAGATCATTATCCCTCGCAGTCAAAACATCGGCCACAGAGTGTTACCCAAACGGGTAAATATTTTATAAAACTAGAGAGACTCATTCAAAAATTACCAGACGACCAATGGCTTATTGCACGCATCGCTATGGTTATTGGAGTCAATAGCCCTGTGGTTCAAGATATTAAAATGAAATTGGCACAAGATGAACCAATTGAAGTTTTTCCCAATTTAATCGTGAGCGCTACCACCAGAGATATGGTGGTCAAGCAACTCCATTATTTGATAAACCAAAAAGCCTCTGGCATCATCCACTGTGCCAGCACAGACTTAATCCATCATATCGATTTGGTGGCAGAGATTTGTGCTTTGTTGGGTCGTGAATGCCCCAGACTAACCCATGTCTACAACTCGAACAAAGAAACTTATTTGGCGCTAATGAGCGATAATGAGCCCTGGCCCAATCATTTACAAATCAGTATCCAAGAAGTAATTACACAAGGTACTTTGAGTCATATCGAAACCACCAAATCACTTTTAAAATCATAAAATTTTAGCGTGCCAAAATAAGGTTGATTATTTTTTTAATCCGAGTTTTATCGCTGCTTAGTAATTTTTATTTTTGTCTAAATACTTAAACCATGGGAAGAGCATTTGAATTTAGAAAAGCGCGAAAAATGAAGCGCTGGTCAGCGATGAGTAAAGCCTTTACACGTATCGGAAAGGATATTGTAATGGCCGTTAAAGAAGGGGGGGCTGACCCTGACGGAAATTCACGCCTTCGTGCTGTAATTCAAAATGCAAAGGCAGTTAACATGCCTAAGGATAATATTGAACGTGCCATAAAACGCGCCTCTGACAAAAATCAAGGAGATTATAAGGAGGTGGTTTTTGAAGGCTATGCCCCTCATGGCATTGCCGTGTTAGTGGAAACCGCCACAGATAACAATACCCGTACGGTCGCCAATATTCGCTCTTATTTCAATAAATGTGATGGGAGTCTGGGTACTTCAGGGTCGGTTGTCTTCATGTTTGATCATGTGTGTAATTTTCGCATCAATTCAGGGGAAATGGATATGGAAGAGCTTGAACTTGAGCTCATAGATTTTGGGGTTGAAGAAATTTTTCAAGATGAAGACGGCTGCATGATTTATGCTCCATTTGAAAGCTTTGGTGCAATTCAAAATTATCTAGAAAATAATAATTTAGAGATTCTTTCTTCAGGATTTGAACGCATTCCTCAAGTGACTAAAGTACTGACGCCCGAGCAGGTAGCAGATGTGGAGAAACTTCTAGAAAAAATCGAGGAAGACGATGACGTACAAAACGTCTATCACACCATGAGCGAATCGGAAGATTAAGCCTCCTTAGTCCAGGAATATTGGGGTATGTCCCCTACTGCACCGATAAAATGCTTTTCTAAATTAGGCATGTCCTTTTCAATCGACCCAGTAGGCTCAAAGACATTCCCGATGCGCACTTCTTTATTGGAATAATCCAGTGCAATTGGAATAATAGGGACCCCGGCCATAGTGGCGATATAATAAAATCCCGTTCTCCATTTATCCACTTTCTTTCGTGTGCCTTCTGGAGATAAAGCCAACCTAAAGGTCTTGTGTTGATTGAACAATTTAGCGATACTTTCAACCTTATTCTGACCTGGCGTTCGATCTAAAGGCGCTCCGCCGGTCCACCGAAAATAATACCCTAACGGCCAGGTAAACAATTCTTTTTTTCCCAAATAATTGATCCGCAATCGCAACAGGCTGCGAACCAAAAGTCCTAAGATAAAATCGAATGAACTCGTGTGAGGGACCACGATAATCACGCATTTTTTAATGGCGGGGTCTATGCCTCCCAGGAGCTTCCACCCCATTATCTTATTAAAAATTATCTTGGCTAAGAATCGCATAGATCAATTACATTTTGGCGTAGAGTGCCTTTAGTTTTTCGGCATTAATTTTTGATTCCCAATCTGGACCAAGTGCGTTTTCCCATAATGGCACTAAACTCAGGCCGATTTTTACCATAGTATCCATTTGACTTTCAGTCAAGTCTTTACAAATTCCCTGGGGCAACTCAATGCCATGGGCCTGTTTCATTTGCTTGAATAAGGCCACATCAATTGGATAATAGTCTTCAAGGTGGTCAAATACAATACAATTGCCAATGCCGTGTTTCACTCCTAGGACGTAAGACAGGCCATAACTCATCGCATGAGCCACGCCCACTTGAGAATAAGCAATACTCATTCCTCCATGCCAAGAAGCCATCATGAGTTTTTCTCGAGCAGTTTCGTCGTTGAGGTCACGATTCAGGAAGATTTCTTTACATAAATCATAGGCCTTCTCTCCATAACTTTTGCTAAACTCATTCAAAAACGTCCCATTCAGGGATTCCACACAGTGAATAAAGCAATCCATACCTGTATAAAACCATTGATCTTTGGAAACACCGATTGTGAGTTCCGGGTCCAAAACAACTTGATCAAATGGCGTAAAATCACTGTTAATCCCTAATTTTTTCTCAGGACCAGTGAGTACCGTTGTCCGCGAAACTTCGGCCCCCGTCCCAGAAATAGTTGGGATACCCACATGGTAAACAGCTTTATTTTTAACCAAGTCCCACCCTTGATATTCACTAGCCTGTCCTTTGTTGGTCAACATTATGGCCACTGCCTTGGCTAAATCTAAAATAGACCCTCCACCAATTCCAATAATCCCTGAGGGACGGTATGAGAATTCTGTTTTGATGCTCTTAACTAAGACATCGACCTGTTCAGTCTTAGGCTCCTCAAAAGATGAGATAAATATGAGCTTGTCGTTAAAACGCAGAGGAATTCGCTGAATGAGCTGCTGATTTTTTTGAAACACATCGTCTACCAAATAGATAAATGGGGCTTTTTCCTTGCGTTGAGGCCCAAGTATACTGGCCAGCTGTTCGAAACAACCCTTCCCATAGACCACTTTAGGAACCATAGGAAAATTGCGGTATTTGTTATTAATCGGCAGACGTTTTTCTTCTCAAATCAGGACGCCATCATTTACGTGATGGACAATTATCAGAAGGGGCGGAAGTTGAAGAACATGCGTGGCAACCATTCTAGTGGGCATCTCAGCGG
>CALJFV010000197.1 GCA_938074515.1 uncultured Flavobacteriaceae bacterium | reverse complement strand
AATTTGGTAATAAAAAACACGAACATACTTTTTTAGAATTAATCCAAGCGTTGAATACTGTGGTCGGCGTTGATCGGGTGAGAATTTCATCCATCGAACCCAACTTGCTCAGTCCAGAGATTATCGACTTTGTCGCTCAATCAGATAATTTCGTGCCTCATTTTCATATCCCACTTCAAAGTGGAAGCAATATTGTTTTGGCAAAAATGCAGCGGCGATATAAGCGTGAACTTTACTCAGAGCGGGTGGCTTTAATCAAATCGATTATGCCCAATGCCTGCATCGGAGTGGATGTAATTGTAGGCTTTCCTGGAGAGACCGAGGCGCTGTTTTTAGAGACTTATAATTTTTTAAGTGAACTGGACGTCAGTTATTTGCACGTATTTACATATTCAGAGCGCCCGGGAACCAAGGCCGCTGAAATGTCTGAGGTAGTTCCTGCCAAAGTGCGTCAGAAACGCAGTAAAATGTTACGTGGTCTTTCGGTCAAAAAAAGACGTTCCTTTTACCAAAGCCAGCTGGGAAGTGTCCAAACAGTGCTCTTTGAGGGGGAAAATAAAAAAGGTTTCATTCACGGCTTCACGCCCAATTATGTCAAAGTCAAAACGCCTTGGAACCCTAACTTAGTCAATACCTTGCAGCAGGTAGTCCTGCGCGAGATCGACCACGATGGGTTGGTTCGTTTTGATTGGATTAATGCTCAAGTGATCTCTGATCGAAGCGATAAAACAGAGATTTTGTCAGAAATAATGAATTCCTAAATATTCATGCCAATTGGCAAGAGTGGCTTGTAAAGGCGTCTATTCTTTTTGAAAAAATGCGCGATTTCAGGGCTTGTGGGTACAAGGCTGATCCCTCTGTTTTTGACCTCCTCGAATACTGCTTTGATAAAGATCTCTTTAAAGCCCTGATCCAAGAGTTCTTGACACATATCAAATTTCGTTAGGAATATCTTGCGTTCTTGTAACGCGTATTCAATTCTGGCCATATTGTCCCCAACCTCTAATTCAAATTGTCTTAAAAACGCATTGTCAACTATTTCTACTTGGTCTCTCATAATTACTAAATTAGAATGGCACTTCTAGGGCTAAAATTTTTGTATTGGATTTAATCGAAATATCGAGAGATTCGCAATCCCATATTCCAAGAGCATCTCGGGCATTGAGGGTCTGATCTGCTATGGTTGCAGAACCCTCTACAATCATTAAATAAAGACCTTGGTTCGGTCCCGATAGTGAAAAGGTGTAGTTAAGATCAACATCAAAATCCCCCCAATAGAAATAGGCGTTTTGATGAATCCAAAGCTGATCCGTTTTTGCTGAATCTCGGGGTACAACAATAGGGGATAACTCATTTTTTTGAAGTAGTGAAGCAATGATTTTTTGGTCGTATCGAGGCGATACGTTTTGACGATCAGGAAAAACCCAAATCTGAAATAATTTAAGGGGTTCAGTGGTACTGGCGTTAAATTCGCTATGGGTCACTCCAGATCCAGCACTCATGACCTGAACTTCGCCAGGCATCACAGTGCCTTTATGGCCCATTGAATCCTCATGCAAAACGCCTCCACTGAGCGGAATCGTCACAATTTCCATATTGTTGTGTGGGTGTTTCCCAAAACCCATTCCAGGGGCAATTGTATCGTCATTCAGTACTCTTAATGCACCAAACTGAATACGTTCGGGATCGTAATAATTGGCAAAACTAAATGAGTAGTTTGCTTTGAGCCACCCATAGTCAGCTGTTCCTCTTGAGTTAGAAGGATATAAAATCTTTTTCATAGCTTTAAGCAATCGCGAAAGGTGTTTTTCAAAAAACGATTAACGGCAGCGCGAGACTACAAAGATAATGAATAAGGGGCAAAGTTAAATTTTAATATAGGTAAGCAATCAAAAACCTATGACATTAAACGCTTATTTAATTCCCGGAATGTCTGCGGGTAAGGAGAGTTTTGAGGCATTAACATTCCCGGATCATTGCGCGACTAAAGTCATTCCATGGTTGCTCCCTGAATCGAATGAGCCCCTTAGTGAGTACACCAAAAGAATGCTTGTAGAGGTCAATACTCATGAACCATTTGTCCTTATTGGGGTTTCTTTTGGAGGAATAATAGCTCAAGAGGCTTTGAAGTTTTTGAAACCGAGGGCCCTAATTTTAATTTCGACTGTAAAATCGGACCATGAAAAACCTTCATGGATGCGCTGGGCATACAAACTTAAAGTGCATAAACTTTTACCTTATTATATTGCTGGTTACCTCGCACATAAACCGTTGCGGGTGTTGCCGGATCACTGGCAAAAGCGTTGGAAGCAATATGATTATTACTTACCCATGCGGCACCCTGAATACTTGTCTTGGGGTGTCGATCAAGTCCTGAAATGGAACGGTACAGCAAGCATTAAAGACATTCCTGTATTTCATATTCATGGGGATTGTGATGATTTATTCCCATTAGAAAACATCAAAGACGCTCAAGTGATCCCTGGAGGGCCACACATTATGATTTTGACTCATGCAAAAGCGGTGAGTAAGTTGTTAGCAAGAATTTGCCAAGGGTTTTAGATTCAGTCTTTGATTGTTTAATTTTAAGTCAAAATTTTTTGATTTATGCATTCATTCAAGTGGCGATATCTTATTTTCTTGTTTTGTCTATGTGGCGTATTTCTGCTGATCGCTCAGCAAAAAGTGGTCTTAGAGGACAGTTGGCCAAAAACTATCGAGGACTTTAACGATAGCCACTGGGTCACCGCCCATCCTATTCCCAAGGAAATGTCTTTTGCCCTGGAGCCCGTACCT
>CALJFV010000196.1 GCA_938074515.1 uncultured Flavobacteriaceae bacterium | reverse complement strand
AGATGGAAGGAATATCTGCGGCGGAGGGGGTATTGCCCCCCTGGAAAATTATTTAGATCCTTATTGTGAGCTCCAAAAAATGTATTTCGATAAACGCGTGCGTGGAATGGGCTATGGGAGAAAAATGATGGATTTGTGCCTCAGTTTTGCGAAGGACTGTGGCTATAGTCATTGTTATTTGGAGACTATGGAATATATGACTCAGGCACAAAAGCTTTATCAACAATCAGGATTTGAATATATCGATGGCCCTTTAGGTGATACGGGACATCATGCTTGTGGCGTTCGGATGCTAAAAACCTTATTTTGATGACCCTAAGCAGTTTTCAAGAGTATTGGAGGCAAGCCCTACAAGATGAATTCCCTCAGGATGAAATTCGCAGTTTGTTGGTTATGGCCATAGCACATCGTTTTGACTGGTCGGCGATTGATTTAATTATCCAAAAAGAAACCGTCCTAGCCGCGTCTGATCTTGAATGGCTAAAGGAGGTTCAGGAAAGACTTCAAAAACGTGAGCCGATACAACAAATTCTGGGGTATGCTTGGTTTTGTGATCAAAAGTTTTTAGTTACCCCAGACGTTTTAATCCCAAGGCCAGAAACAGAAGAATTGGTGGTGTATTTGCGTCAAAAACTCCAAGAAAAACAGATTAGAAAGGCCTTGGATATAGGTACAGGTTCTGGGTGTATTGCCCTGAGTCTGGCGACATCAATGCCTCAAACTCATTGGTTTGCTTGGGATGTTTCGACTAAAGCCCTGTCCGTGGCGAAACAAAATCAAGTACATTTTAAACAAAAAGTTCATTGGCAGAGACAGGATATTTTGGCGCCTTGGCCTTTAGAAAACTTTGACTTAATCGTGTCGAATCCGCCTTATATTCCACAAAATGAATTACATAACATGGATCAAAATGTGGTTGATTATGAGCCGCACTTGGCTCTTTTTGTACCCCAACACGACCCGTTAATGTTCTACCGTGAGATCATGCAAAAGGGATTTACTCATCTGAATCGAGGTGGAGGGTTGTATTTTGAATGTCATTATGAATTTACTCAAGGGGTGGCTGCTCAAATGCAAGAAACGGGTTATGTCGGGGTGAAATCCTGGAAGGATCAGTTTGGGAAATGGCGTTTTGTTTCGGGATTGAAACCTTAATTCTGTTTCAGTAAAATGAATTTAATTATTGATTTAGGACCCGATTTCGAGCGCAATGATTGTTTATATTTGTGTCTATGAGTGTAGAAGAAAAAATCAAAACATTAAGGGCTGAATTAGCGCTGCACAACCATAAATACTACGTTTTAGATGCGCCTGTTATTTCGGATTATGAATTTGATCAGTTATTAATTAATCTACAGGAATTAGAGCAAGCCAACCCTCAATTTTTTGATCCAAATTCACCGACACAGCGTGTCGGGGGCACTGTGACGAAAAACTTTGTCACTGTTCAGCACGACCATCGTATGTATTCCTTGGACAACAGTTACTCCAAAGAAGATTTATTGGATTGGGAAGTACGACTTTTAAAGGTGATACAACAACCTTTGAGCTTTATGTGTGAGCTAAAATATGATGGGGCCTCTATCAGTTTGACTTATGAGAATGGATTATTGTTGCGGGCTGTGACTCGTGGTGACGGCATTCAAGGTGATGAGGTGACTGCGAATATTAGGACGATCAAATCGATCCCCCTCAAAGTTGCCGCTCCCAGCAATGAACGCTTTGATATTCGTGGAGAGATAATAATGACTAAATCTGGGTTTGAGGCCTTAAATGAAAAGCGACGAGCGCTTGGAGAAGAGGAATTCAAAAACCCGAGAAATACAGCTTCCGGAAGTCTGAAGCTTCAAAATAGCGCAGAGGTTGCTAAGCGGCCACTAAGCTGTCTTTTATACTCCATTCAAGGGGCAAATTGGCCAATCGAGACCCAAAAGGATATGTTGCATCAAGCGCGTAACATGGGGTTTAAGGTTCCCAGTGAGGCCCGTTTAGCAAAAAACATGGATGAGGTGCTGGCATTTATTGATTACTGGGAGAAACATCGCCATGAATTGCCCTATGAAATTGATGGTGTGGTTATTAAAGTCAATGAGCTTGCTCATCAAAACATCTTAGGGCATACCGCTAAGGCCCCGAGATGGGCAATGGCTTATAAATATAAAGCGGAGGAGGCAACGACATTATTGAATCAGGTTGTTTACCAAGTAGGGAGAACAGGAGCAATAACTCCAGTGGCTGAACTTGAGCCAGTGGATTTAGCCGGGACGGTGGTTAAGCGTGCGTCGTTGCATAATGCCGATCAAATCGAAAAGTTAGATTTGCATTTCGGAGATACCGTTGTCGTTGAAAAAGGGGGCGAAATCATACCAAAAATTACTGCAGTCAAAATTGGTTTGCGTCCTGACGGCGCTGTGCCTGTTGGTTTTATTGATCAGTGCCCTGAATGCGGGAGTGCTTTGGTTCGATTAGCGGGTGAGGCACAACATTATTGCCTGAATGAACAAAATTGTCCACCGCAGATTTCCGGAAGGATTCAACATTTTATCTCACGCAAAGCCATGGATATCGATGGTTTGGGGGAAGAAACGGTGACCTTAATGGTCAAAAAAGGGTTAATTCATGATTTTGCCGATCTTTTTACCCTTAAAGTCGAGGATATCGTGCCCTTGGAGCGCATGGGTGAGAAAAGTGCCCAAAATTTAGTTCAAGGGGTTCAAGAGTCAATCCGACAACCCTACAGCAAAGTCTTATTTGCTTTAGGTATTCGCCATGTAGGAGAAACTGTGGCGCAAAAATTGACCCAAGCGTTTCCCAATATAGAATTACTGCGTCGTGCTACAGAAGCAGAACTCGTTGCTGTAGATGATATTGGGTTGAAAATAGCGCAGAGTCTTCTAAATTACTTTGAAAATGATGAAAATTGGTATCGAATAAAACGTCTTCGTGCTTACGGCTGCCAATTTGAAACTCAAAACGACGTCGAACAGAAGGTACAATCTCGTGTTTTGGAAGGCATGACCTTTGTCGTTTCGGGTGTATTCCAAAACCTAAGTAGGGAAGAGGTAAAGGCTCTAATAATCGCTCATTCAGGTATAATAGTAGGCAGTATCTCTGGGAAAACTTCTTATGTCTTGGCTGGAGATCAAATGGGCCCGAGTAAAAGACAAAAAGCTGAAAAGTTGGGAATTCCCATAATATCCGAAGAAGACTTTTTTAAAATGATAGCGCCTAACCCATAAATCATGGATATTTTTCATAGACTAAGAGAGTGGCTTAAAAGAAAGTGGTTAAGTCGAGATTTAAATCAGGCACTAAGGCATCGCGATCGTTCAGAGCTAAATGCCAAATGCCGTACTTTGGGCATATTGATTGATGAAAGTATTGTCCCTGAGTTTGACGTACTTTACGATTGGTATGCTGAGTTAAATTTAGCGCCAAAGGACATTAAAGTTTTTACTTATCTCGAGGTCAGAAAAAAGTTACCTACTTTGAGGCAA
>CALJFV010000195.1 GCA_938074515.1 uncultured Flavobacteriaceae bacterium | reverse complement strand
CGCGAGTTCAAGTCTCGCTCTCGCTACAGAAAAAAGAAGATGGTCGCACTGTGAAGTGTGGCCATTTTTAGTTTAAAGCCCAAACAGTTGTCCTTGCTGGGCGATATTGAAACCCGCTAGATTTACGCGGTTTGCCGCCTGACTGTCCGCATCCAATACAGGGTTGGTATGATTAAAGTGGATAAAATAGACCTTGTTGCGATCTGATATTTCAAGGGTATCAAATAAATCCAAACTCTCTACCATAAAAGGGTGCGGCACTAAACTCATGTCTCGATTGTCCAGTTCTTTTCCGTCGAAAAAAGTAGCGTCTAAAAAAGCATAATCCACCTGCTGAATTAATTCGAGAATAGATTGATCCCAGCGCTCCCACTTGTCAATATCGGGAATAAACAATGCGGATTTTTCTGGACCGATAATTTGGTACCCCACAGTTTCAGAATATTCATCACGATGGGGCACCAATATTGGGATCACCGATAGGTTTTTGGTCAATTGCAGGGTGTCGTTATGAGCAGTAGGGCGCAATTCAATATTTTCATTGGCCACCAACTGACTCCAAGGACCATTATTTTTCAAAAATTCAGCCATTCTGGGCATGGCATAAACAGGTGTCGCATGAGCATTGAAGGCCTCTTTTCCCAGATAGGCCAACCCCAGATAGTGGCCTATGTGCGCATGGGTCAAAAAAATACCGCCGAATGTCTTCAGCGTTATTTCGGGAAAAATACCTTTGAATTTGCGCCACTGAGGCACAAAATCTGGCGTCGCCTCCATCATATAGCCTTGGGTATGCTCGCGATCAAAAATCCCAAGCGAAACAACGAGAAAATCATTCATGTTCTGAAGAGTTTCTGGCGCGCAACAACTTTTTTCACAACCCAAATGAGGCCGCCCGCCATCTTGCATTACTCCAAGTACCGCCAGGACAACTTTGGCATTTGAATCAGGCATTTCTTGAGCGGTCGAAGAAACCTCAACCGATTGAGATTCAGAAATCAGTGTTGAAGAATCAGATACCTCAGCAGAAGTATTTTCAGGAACACTTACTGCATTGTTACAAGAAAAAAACAGCCAGATCAATACAAATCCTTGAATAACTTTTAAACTCATAAAACGAATTCTGTGGGATTAAGACAAAATGCCAACCAATTCTTCTAGAGTAACGGATTGTTGCTTTCCGTCAATGAGATTTTTTAGGGTATATCGTTTGTTATTGATCTCATCAGAACCCGCCAAAACCACATGAGGTATGGCTCTTTTGTCCGCGTATGTCATTTGTTTCCCCATTTTAGCGGCGTCTGGATAAAGTTCCGCAGCAATACCTAAATCTCTTAGCGCACTGATGGCCCGAGTAGCATAAAGCGCTTCCTTATCTCCAAAATTGATGAATAAAACCTTAGTGGATGCCGTCACATGATCAGGAAATAAATCAAGCTCTTCTAGCACCATATAAATACGATCCAAACCAAATGAAATCCCAATACCACTCATATCCTTGAGACCAAAAATCCCCGTTAAATCATCATAACGTCCACCACCACCTATACTGCCTAGATTTATCCCTTTGGGGGCAGAAACTTCGAATATGGCCCCTGTGTAATAATTCAGTCCTCGAGCCAAAGTCAAATTAATACTGACCAAAGCCGATTTTAATGTCATAGACTCTAGGGTTTCAAGAACAAATCTAAGTTCAGAAAGCCCCAGCAGTCCGACCTCTGAAGTTTCGAGCAAAGTCTCTAGGGCCAAAAGCTGATCCGCATTGCTAGAATAAGTTTCAAAAAGTGGTGCCAGACGCTCTATAGCCAAATCGCTAATACCTTTTTGACGCATCTCTTCCTCTACCTTTTCTCTACCAATTTTATCAAGTTTATCCAGGGCGACAGTAAAATCGATGAGCTGATCCGCGGCACCAATAACTTCAGCGATGCCGGAGAGTATTTTGCGATTGTTCAAATGCACAGTCACTCCTTTAAGGCCAAGCGCATCAAAAGCGCGATCATAGAGTTGAATGAGCTCTACCTCTTGCCAAAGTGATTTACTCCCTACGACATCAGCATCACACTGATAAAATTCACGAAAACGCCCCTTTTGCGGACGATCTGCACGCCATACCGGTTGAATCTGAAAGCGCTTGAAGGGAAAATTAATCTCATTTTGGTGTTGTACAACATAGCGCGCAAAAGGCACTGTTAGGTCGTAACGCAGAGCTTTTTCAGAGATCTGATGGGTTAATTTCTGACTGTCACGCTCATTGAGAAGATTTTGATCGGCTTTAGATAAAAAATCACCGCTATTTAATATTTTAAAGATTAAACGATCCCCTTCTTCCCCATACTTTCCCATTAAAGTTTCAGAATTTTCGAAGCTCGGCGTCTCAATTGGCTGAAATCCAAAGGTTTCAAAACAATGGCGCAAACTGTTTATTATGTAGTTCCTTTTGGCGACTACCTCGGGTGAAAAATCTCTAGTTCCTTTGGGTAACGACGGTTTTTGTGCCACTTTCTTTGAGTATTTCCGTGAATTACAAATATCTTAAAATAGATGGATTTCCACGGGCTTTATAAAAGAGAATTCCCCAAAATAGTGAAGATGGGCCAAAAGAATTCGATAAATTTGTCAAATACTATTCGTGTATTCTATGCTCGGCTTATTTAAAGAAAATGTGTTGATCGCTCTGGATTCGATCAAAACCCAATTACTGAGAACCATCCTTACTATTGTAATTATTGGGATCGGGATTTGGTCTTTGGTTGGGATTTTGAGTGCAGTAGACGCCTTAGAAAATTCAATTTCTGGAAATTTTGCCAGTATGGGCGCCAATACGTTTAATTTGCAGCGCTATGCCTTTGCCACGAATTCAAGAGATGGTGGACAACGTAAAAAAGTCAATCCCATAATTGACTACAATCAAATTCGCGCCTTCAATGAACAATATGATTTTCCGAGTACCCAAACCTCGATTTCATTTTTAGGCACGGGGGCTGCAGAAGTCAAGTACAATAATTTAAAAACAGACCCCGAAGTAAGTGTATACGGGGTTAACGAACACTATTTAGCCAATACCGGAACCAAAATTGATCGAGGACGCGCCTTTAATTTCTTTGACATTCAAAACAACAATCGGGTCTGCATGATTGGTTCCGATTTTTTAAAAAAATTATTCAAAGACGAGGACCCAATAAATAAAACGATCAGCATACGAGGATCAAAATTTAAAATTATCGGACTGCTGGCGTCCAAAGGTTCTTCTTTTGGTAATAATCAAGATTTACAAGTGTTAATTCCGATTCAGATCGCTCGAGGAATTTTTACTCAGCCTAATATTAATTACACGATAAGCGTGATGGTGAATCAAAAAGAAGCCCTGAAAGAGGCAGAAAGTGCGGCTCTAGTGACCTTTAGAAACATTCGAGGACTTTCTCCCTTAGAGGAAGATAACTTCGCTATAGAGCGCAGTGAAGATTTAATCAATCGTGTCGCGAGCATCACCGGCGTTCTGGAAACTGCCGCATGGATTATTAGTATCATTACAATTTTGGGCTCCTCTATCGCTTTGATGAACATTATGCTCGTGTCAGTCACAGATCGTACTCGTGAAATTGGGGTACGCAAAGCCATGGGCGCAAAAAAGAGAACCATATTGACTCAATTTTTTATTGAGACCATAGTCATTGGTCAAATAGGCTGTCTCCTTGGGATCGTCTTGGGTATTGGCACTGGAGTCCTTTTTGCCACAGTCGCTGAATTTGAATATTCCCTACCCTGGGGCGCAATGATTGCTGCAGTGATTATCTCATTTATCGTTGCCGTGATTGCCGGTTCTTATCCTGCCTCAAAAGCAGCCCAGCTCGACCCTATAGAGAGTTTACGCTACGAATAATCCTCAGGGATTAACGTCTCTAGGCGCTGGGCAATAGCCCCGCTAGAAAGAATACCTCCTTGTTCAATTAAGTCAAATAAGACCTGGGTACGTGGCTTTTCAAAAGGCCTTTGTTCTCGGTAAAAAGAAACAGAATCGTCTTGCCAGTGCTTTGACAGCCACTGCCATGACTCAGGAGTATTAAAATCCAAATCCGTTGCTGTCCTCACCCCCAGAACGGTCAAGGACATCTGACCGGGGTGAAAGGCAAAAACCCCTCCAGGAGAAAAATGATTGATAAAGCAAGTTTTACGTAAACTCTCTTCCCAGACTAAATCACTAAACGCATCTAATTGCACCTCAACGCGATGGGGTTCATTAAGTTTAATGGCCAGCCATTGATTGTGATCTATAGACTGACTGGCCAAAAATTGGGCAAACTCTACACTTAGGGTTTCAAATTGTTCTTTGGTAAGCCTGCGGTACTTC
>CALJFV010000194.1 GCA_938074515.1 uncultured Flavobacteriaceae bacterium | reverse complement strand
AATAGGCCTATCAAAATCAGTGGTAAGATCGCGGGAAGTTTTAACTTCCAAGCGACCCATTGGGCCAAAATACCTAAAACGATTATCCCTGCGAGTTCAACCATGATTTTATATAATGCCCTAAAATACAAGAAAGTTTTTACTTCCTCTGCACATAGATCCATTATGCTGTAGTCAAATGCAGTTTGACGGTGGTTTTGCTTTGAGCCCCTTCGTGCATCTGTATTTTGTGAGTTGAGTAATAATATTCTGTTAAAAAACTCAAATTAATGGGCGCATCAAAGGCTATTGTTTGCCCTTTTGTTAATTTGCACCTCCGGGACTTTATCCGCAACGCATGACCTTATACCCAATTGATGCTGGAAACTTTAAGCTTGATGGTGGCGCCATGTTTGGTGTTGTTCCCAAAAGTCTCTGGCAAAGAACAAATCCCGCCGACAATAATAACATGATTGATATTGCCGCGCGCTGTTTGCTCATAGAGCAAGGCGACCGCCTGATCTTGATTGACAATGGTATGGGAGACAAACAAGGTCCTGATTTTTACAAACACTATTATCCTTGGGGCGGTGCGACACTCGACGGTTCGCTTAAACGCCATGGGTTTAGCCCTGACGACATTACTGATGTGTTTTTAACACATCTGCATTTCGATCATTGTGGAGGCAGCGTCTGCTGGAATCAAGACCGTAGTGGATATCGAACCAAATTTTCCAAGGCCCGATATTGGAGCAATCCTGATCATTGGCAATGGGCCACAATTCCCAATCGTCGAGAAAAGGCCTCATTTCTAAAAGAAAACATCTTGCCAATAGAAGAATCTGGCCAACTCAATTTTATTGACACCCCTGATGATGATTTTGCCAAAAACACTCCCCTTGATTTTGGGGTCTTGTTTGTTGATGGACACACCGAAAAGCAAATGATTCCACACATTCAATACAAAGGCCGGACTTTGGTCTTTACTTCGGATCTTTTACCCACCGCGGGTCATATCCCTTTGCCTTATGTCATGGGTTACGACACTCGTCCGCTGCAAACGCTGAGCGAAAAGGAAAAATTTTTAAATTTAGCTGCGGATCGCGGGTACTTTTTATGGCTAGAACATGATGCCCACAATCCCATAATTACCGTTAAACACACAGAAAAAGGGGTGCGCCTGGACCAGGTCTACACCCTCGACCAATTTTTAAATCAATCTATATGAGAACACCTAAAAACATTTTTATTGCCTTTATCCCCGGGTTAATTTTAAGTGCCTGTGGGCCTGCGCGTTTTGATGCTAATCCGGTTGTCGCGCCCAGCAGTGCGGTTAACAAGACGCTCGAACTTACAGAAGAGCAAACCAAAGCATGGGGTGCTGCTGATTTAGCATTAGACACTATTGCGGGAATGAGCGTGGACAAAGCCTACGCTGAACTTTTAAGTGAGCGCCAAGGAAGTACTGTAATTGTTGGGGTTATTGACAGTGGGGTAGATATTGAACACGAAGACCTTAAAAATGTGATTTGGGTTAACGAGGACGAAATCCCAGGCAATGGCATCGATGACGATCGAAATGGATATGTTGATGACATCCATGGGTGGAATTTTCTTGGCAACATTGTAAAAGAAAACCTAGAATATGTAAGGATCATTCGAGAGCTCGCTCCGGAATTCGAGGAAAAAGAATCTAGCGAAATTGCTCCGGACCGTGCAGAGGCTTATGCGCTTTACAATAAGGCTAAAGCCGCTTACGAAAAAGACTATACCGAAGCGGCTCAAAATAAAGCCCGTTATCAAGGAATGTATGACCAACTTAACATTGCGCACACTTTGGTCTCTGGAAAATTAGGCACTGATGAGTATGGAAAGGAAGACCTAAAAAGCTTGACTGATCTTACAGAAGAAGAACAGGGGCTTGTGGAGCGTCTCGGCCAAATGATGGCATTCGGACCAAATATTCCTGCGGTTTTGGATCGACTCAATGGCGGGGTTGACTATTTCACAAACCGTTTAGAAAGCCATTTTAATCTTTCCACGGATTATCGTGCGGCCGATCTAGGGGATGATGCGAATGATTGGTCATCAAAGTATTACGGAAATAATGATGTTGATGGACCAGATCCTAAAAAAGAAGATGCCCGTCACGGAACCCATGTCGCTGGAATTATTGCTGCTGAGCGAAACAATGGAATCGGCATGAATGGTGTTGCGGACCATGCTAAAATTATGGTAGTGCGTGCGGTGCCTGATGGAGATGAGTATGATAAAGATGTTGCTTTGGCTATTCGTTATTGTGTAAACAATGGGGCCAAAGTCCTCAATACAAGCTTCGGAAAAGGGTTTTCTCCACATCCAGAATGGGTGTGGGATGCCATTCGCTACGCCTCTGATAACGATGTGCTCATTGTTAACGCCGCGGGTAATGACGGCATGGATTTAGATCAAAATGATGTTTATCCAAATGATGTGCGCCCTGGCGAAACTCAAGAGATCGGCAACACTTTTATCACCATTGGGGCTTCTACCCCAGAATATAATGAGGGGCTGGTCGCTGGATTCTCAAACTACGGAAAAGAAAACGTCGATGTATTCTCTCCTGGAGTTCAAATTTGGTCGACGACACCTCTAAACACTTATGAATACCTTCAAGGAACTTCCATGGCGGCCCCAGCGGTGGCTGGAGTTGCTGCGGTAATTCGTTCGTATTTCCCAAAACTAAGCGCCGCTCAAGTAAAACAAATATTAATGGACAGCGGATTAACTGGCCCGGGACAAGTGGTTCTTGGTGGAGATCCAAACACTAAAAATGATTTTTCAAATATTTCAAAATCAGGCCATTTGGTTAATCTTTATAATGCACTAATTATGGCCGACCAAATGTCACGTTAATCATAAACTGAGTTTATAAATGAAATTAGTGTTTTCTGTTTTTTTGGCTGCTTGCTCTGTAGTAAGCAGCCAAAATTCTTTTAATTATTGGCAACAGCATGTGGACTACACCATGAGTGTAGATATGGATGTCGCCAATTGGCAGTATACGGGCACCCAAAAACTCGTCTACACCAATCATTCTCCTGATACCTTAACCCAGGTGTTTTATCATATGTATTTCAACGCTTTTCAGCCTGGCAGCGAAATGGATGTGCGCTCGCGCACTATCGCAGATCCTGATCGTCGTGTTGGTGATAGAATCGCTGCTTTGAGTCCTTCAGAGCAAGGGTTTTTAAAAGCAACTTCTTTGGTGCAAGACGGGGTTGCGCTTGATTATTCCGCCGAAGAAACCATCCTGGTAGTGCCTTTGCAAAAGCCTTTAGCGCCTCATGAAAGCACGGTTTTAACCATGACCTTTCACGGACAAGTGCCGGTACAAATCCGCCGAAGTGGCCGTAACAATGCAGAGGGTGTCGCGCTCTCTATGACCCAATGGTATCCTAAACTCGCAGAATACGACAAAGACGGCTGGCATACCGACCCTTATATCGCTCGCGAATTCTACGGGGTTTGGGGTGATTTTCAGGTGGCTTTAAATATTGACAGTAGTTATGTTGTCGGGGGCACAGGGTATTTATTAGAAAAAACAGCGCTCAAGAATGGTCGTACGCGCTGGGTATTTGAGGCCCCTATGGTCCATGACTTTACTTGGGCCGCCGACCCATATTATGTGCATGATACTTACCCTGGGCCTAATGGCGTAACCTTAAATTTTTATTACAAAAACGATCCTGCATTACGGGAAAACTGGAAGGCCTTGCAACCGGTCACCGCGCAGTTGTTGGATTATTTTAATAAAGCCGTGGGGGTTTATCCCTACAAACAATACTCTGTGATACAAGGGGGTGACGGGGGTATGGAATATGCTATGTGCACCTTGATTACTGGGAATCGTAGCTTTGAAAGTTTAGTTGGTGTAACGGCACATGAAATGGCCCATACTTGGTTTCAGTTTTTACTCGCCACAAACGAGGCACTGCACGAATGGATGGACGAGGGCTTTACCTCTTACATTTCTTCTTTGGCCGAACACCACGTGCTCAACCAGGAGGGGGACCCTTTGGCGGGTTCCTATGGTGGCTATTATTTCTTAGCCACTTCGGGGGCAGAGCAACCATTAAGCACCCATGCTGATCGCTATAATACCAACCGCAATTACGGCATTGCGGCTTATTCTAAAGGCGCAGTGTTTTTGGCACAACTCGGCTATGTCGTTGGTGAAGATGTTTTGGCAGAAATCATTAAAGAATATTTCAGAACATGGGCTTTCAAACATCCTGAACCCCGAGATTTTATACGTGTAGCAGAGCGGGTCTCTGGCATGAATTTGGATTGGTATCTCCAAGATTTCGCGACCACAACAAACACCATTGATTATGGGATTGTTTCTGTGGGTCCGAGCGCCACAGGTGGCGGCCAAACAATCACTCTAGAGCGCATCGGCCTTATGCCTATGCCGATTGACCTGCAGGTCAATTTTGCCGACGGCAGCAGTCGCCTATACTACATCCCCTTACAAATGATGCGCGGTGAAAAAAGCTTCGGTGACACTCCTGTAACTGTTTTGAGCGACTGGGCATGGGCAAGACCAAGTTATGGGTTTGAGGTCGAGAGCAAATCAGAGATTGTCGAGGTTATTATAGATCCCAGTGGGCGGATGGCGGATGTTCAAAAAGAGAATAACCTCTTTGCGACAAAACAATAATTACGGGTTGTATTAAACTTTAGTTTAGATGGCCCCTCACAAGGTCTATTAAAGCGACTTGAAAATTGTGCGAAACGGATCAAAAACTAAGCGAGTTTAAGCATAAGGTAGCAGGTATGCCAAGTGTTGTGTATCTTTAAGCCATGACTCATGGTTTGCCAAAAGACGAGCGGCTCAAAGGACGGCATTGGTTTGGTGTTTTGTTTGAACATGGACAAAACATAAAACGTTTTCCGCTTAAACTGGTGCACACTCCTGTTACTGAAACAACTAAAAATTTATTTGGTGTTTCTGTGCCAAAGCGCAATATTCCTAAGGCGGTAAATCGCAATAGAATTAAACGACAAATTCGCGAGGCTTACCGGTTGAATAAATCATTGGCTGGAACCGATGCGTTTGGCGCCTTGTTTTTTATTTATCAGGGACGTGAATCTTTGCCTTATGCCCGCATTGACCAGGCAGTAAAAGACCTACTCGTACGTTACGCACAAACAAAAAAAGTGGTGGATGAAGTTTAACTTTTCCTTTTTATCGCGGAGTCGCGTGTTACGCAATCCCTTGCGGCTTTTATGGGTTTTGCCCCTGGCTGCAGCCTTGTTGATCTTAAGTAGTGCACGTGGTGGTCTTTTTGAAATCACCAAGCAATTAGAGATCTTCACAACCTTGTTTAAAGAGCTGTCACTGAATTATGTTGACGAAACCTCACCAGCGCAGCTCATGGATCACGCGATAACTGGTCTTTTGGACGGCTTAGATCCTTACACTGTCTTTTGGACTGAACAAGAGGTTTCAGATGCTCGGATTTCAAAAGAAAGTAATTTTAGCTCTCTCGGGGCTGGATTCAGGCGCTTTGATGATCAGTGGTTGGTGGTCGAGGTTAACCAAAATAGTCCAGCAGACCAGGTGGGGCTTCAGGTTGGGGATCAATTATACTCCATTAATGGGGTTGTTCTGGCTCAAGATTTAGATCAGTTATCCCAACTTGTCGCTGCTAGTGGTGATGAACAGGTCACTCTAGAATATGTCCGCGAGAAAAAGACCTATCAAATCGCCTTAACTCCAAATAAACAGACCGAAACCCCTGTTTTAAGTGCAAAACTTCTTCAAGACAACATTGGGTATATCGCCCTAAAAGAATTCAGTCCGACCATTTATAAAGACACAAAAAAAGCACTATTTGAGTTAAAATCCTCAGGGGCAACAGCCCTCATTTTAGACTTACGCAACAATCCTGGGGGGCTCCTGACGGAAGCGGTCAATTTGGTAAGTTTATTTGTTCCCAAGGGCACTTTGGTCACTTATACTCAATCTGTGGTCCCAGAGTATAACAACACCTATGTCACCCAGCAATTACCTGCAGATCTTGAGATGCCTTTAGTGGTTTTGATCAACGCGCGCAGTGCTTCGGCCAGTGAAATTGTTTCTGGGGCGCTTCAAGATTTAGATCGGGCCGTAATTGTCGGCGGACGAAGTTTTGGCAAAGGTTTGGTTCAAAGACCTAAGCCCTTGAGTTATGGCACACAACTAAAGGTTACCATTTCGCGATATTATACCCCAAGTGGGCGTTGTATTCAAGCTTTAGATTATTGGCAGCGCGATACGGATGGAGAGCCAATACGGACGGAACCCGATAAATACAACGCCTTTAAAA
Organism: uncultured Flavobacteriaceae bacterium; assembly: GCA_938074515.1. Lineage (GTDB taxonomy): Bacteria > Bacteroidota > Bacteroidia > Flavobacteriales > Flavobacteriaceae > BACL21. The sequence goes on along the minus strand of CALJFV010000194.1, from coordinate 512 downwards.
CTGCCGCTGGGCGTACCGTTTATGATGGTGGAGGCATCCTTCCGGACAAGGTTTTTGACAGTTCTAGCGATCACATTTTATTGTCTTCTTTGCTTAAATCACGCATTATTATCGATTATGGCACCCTGTTCATAAAAACACATCCTTTTGAGCGTGTTGAGGATTTTGAATTTACGAATAAGGATTTTGAGGGCTTTTTGGATTTTGTTGCGGCTCATCCGCAAGTAATAAAAACAGTTTCGGAAGGTGTTTTTTCTGATTTTGCCCTCGCAGCCGAAAAGGAGGGTTTGGCCCCTTATGTAAACAAAGAACTTGAGTCTATGAGTAAAAGTCTGCTTGACGCAAAACTTGACTTATTAGAATCAAAAAAAGCTGCGGTGCAGACCGTCGTCATAGAGTCACTGTTGCCGCGGTATTTTTATAATACCGGGCTATACAGCTACAAAACCGCTCATGATCCTGAAATTATTGCCAGCATCGATGTTCTTAAAAACCCTAAAACTTACACTAAA
>CALJFV010000193.1 GCA_938074515.1 uncultured Flavobacteriaceae bacterium | reverse complement strand
TATCCTCTGAGGGTGCTTAATTTTTGATCGGCAAACAACTTTCTTATGTCGTCATAGGCCTTAATGTAAGTCACAGGATTTGAGCGACTTGATCTTCCGATTGGATTTTGATCGACAAATTCAATATGGTGTACAGCGGATAAGTCACCACTGAGTTTGTCAAAGGCGCCAGGCTTATCTCCATATCCCGTGAGGTGTCTTTGAAGCGCTGGATAAAGTATGCGTTTCACGAGAGTGGTTTTTCCGCTTCCTGAAACCCCCGTCACTGCTGTCATTTGTCCTAAAGGGATATGCGCGGTTACATTTTTTAAGTTGTGCTGACGCGCCCCTTCAAGTAAAATTTTCTTTTGTGTTATTCGACGATTTTTCGGGATTTCGATCATCAATCGCCCACTGAGGTAGTCTGCGGTTAGACAGGGTTTTTTTAAGAGCTCTTTTAAGGGGCCTTCAGCCATTACAGAACCGCCGAAACGTCCGGCTTCAGGGCCGATGTCGATAATGTGGTCTGCAGCCCTCATGATGTCCTCATCGTGCTCGACCACAATTACTGTATTGCCCAGATCTCTTAATTTTTGAAGGACTCCGATCAGGCGCTCCGTATCTTTTGGATGAAGACCGATACTTGGTTCGTCCAAAATGTACATTGAACCGACAAGAGAACTCGCCAAAGAAGTAGCCAGATTAATTCTTTGAGATTCTCCACCGGAGAGGGTATTGCTTTTTCGATTTAAGGTTAAATAGCCTAAACCCACATCTTGCAAAAAGTTTAGTCTGTTTTTAATTTCTGTGAGCAGTCGTTTGCTCACCTGCTGCTGATATTCTGTGAGTTCGAGTTGTTCAATGATGGGAGAAAGTTCCTCGATAGGAAGGTTCATCAAATCTTGTAAATTATATCCGTCAATTTTCACATAACTCGCTTCATGGCGCAGACGCATTCCTTTGCATTCTGGACAAATTGTTTTTCCTCGGTAGCGCGAGAGCATGACCCTATTTTGAATTTTATAATTTTTAGCCTCGAGTTCTCCAAAGAAGTCATTGAGGCCCACAAAATATTTGTTGCCCGTCCACAATAGGTCGTATTGTTGTGATGAAAGCTCATGTATGGGTTTATGGATAGGAAAATCAAATTCGTAGGCCCGATTGACCAATTGATTTCTATAATAGCTCATACTTTCGCCTCTCCATGGGAAAATAGCATTGTCATAAACGCTAAGTCCTGAATTTGGGATAACCAGCTCGGGATCAATACCAATAATATCCCCATAACCCTCGCATTTGGGGCAGGCCCCAAAGGGATTGTTGAAACTGAATAAGTGAATGTTTGGTTCCACAAAGCTCATGCCATCGCGCTCAAAGCGATTGCTAAAGAGATGCCTATGATCTTGCCCCATCTGCTGGAGGACCAAACTCCCTTTGCCTTCATAAAAAGCGATCTGAACAGCATCGGCAAGTCGGTTATAAAAGTCTTCATCATCAGTAGTGACTACTCGGTCAACGATAAGATATAGTTCGTCGGTATTTTCAGCGTTGACCTCACTTATTTTTATGGGTTCATTGTGATAAAGAACCCGCGAAAAACCCTGTTGGGCCAATACTCCGAGTTTATCTTTTAGCGATCTTTTCGCCTCTAAATGAATGGGTGATAACAATAATAATTTACTGCCTGGGGGCATAGATTTAACTAAATCGACAACATCACTGACTTGATCCCTTTTGACCTCTAATCCAGAAATAGGGGAATAGGTCCGGCCAATACGCGCAAAAAGTAATTTCAAATAATCGTAAATTTCTGTTGCAGTGCCCACTGTAGAGCGTGGATTGGTTGCGTTAACTTTTTGCTCAATGGCAATGGCAGGAGCGATTCCTTTTATGGCATCGACCTTTGGTTTGTCAAGTCGTCCTAAAAATTGTCGCGCGTAGGACGACAAACTCTCTACATAACGTCTTTGACCTTCTGCATAAAGGGTATCAAAGGCCAAGCTGGATTTTCCACTGCCGGAAAGTCCAGTAATAACCACGAGTTTATGCCGGGGAATGTCCACATTTATGTTTTTTAAATTGTGGAGTTTTGCCCCTTGTATACTAATGGCTTCTCTTATCATGTTTTGAAATAATTTATCCCGGTTAATGCGGTATAAACCAAGGGGCAAAGATAGAGATTAACCACCAAGATTTTTAGCCTACCCAGTACATAATTCCATAGAATCTTGAAATAAATTTTGCTATTGCTCGATAAATGTTGTTATATTTACAATTGTAATCGTTTAAACAAGAGCTTATAGCATAACATTACTTTTAATATTTAAGGACAACAAAGAGCCCCACATGTGGCCTTTATCTGATTAAAAGAAGTGTTATGAAGTACAGTATAAACTCTGATGCGTTGCTAGTCAACGCTTATGTAAATGGCGATGAATCTGCTCTAGGCGAATTAATCGCACGTCACAAAGAACGTATTTACCGATTTATTTATTCCAAAGTTTACGACCGTGATGTAACCGAGGATATCTTTCAAGATACCTTTGTAAAAGTCATCAACACCCTGAAACGGGGTAATTATAATGAAGAAGGAAAGTTCTTGCCTTGGGTCATGCGCATTGCTCACAACCTTGTAATTGATTATTTCCGACGCAATAATCGTATGCCAAAATTCGAAAGTAATGATGATTTCAATATTTTCTCTGTATTGAGCGATGGGGATTTAAATGCCGAGCGCAGCATGATTAAAGATCAAGTCCAGAAAGATGTTCAGCGACTTATCGAAGAATTGCCTGAGGATCAAAAGGAAGTTTTGATTATGCGTATTTATAAAGAGATGAGCTTCAAAGAAATAAGCGAGCAAACGGGCGTGAGTATTAATACCGCATTAGGGAGAATGCGGTACGCGCTTATCAACCTGAGAAAAGTTATTGATAAACATCAGATTGTTTTAACCAATTAGGATACAATAAGTAAAGACCCTTGTCGTTTTAATATCAAACAACAAGTGATCTATGGCAAAACTTTATTCTCGAACACCACGTCGGGAACGTGTGGATAAAAACTTAGTTCCCAAAGATGAAACCATTAAATTTTTATTAGCCTATTCCAGCGCATTAAGTGTTATAAACTACAAGTCAACAAAGTTTGAATTAGTGCTGAATTAGCAAGAGGGCCCCGATTTTTCGGGGCCTTTTTATTTTGATCGCTGAGCATGTATTGCTGAACTTAAGGCAACTTCCTAAATTCAGCACGCCCAATGGTTTTTGTAATAATGTCTTTTTCTCGATCCCAACCGCGCGCTGGCGAATATTCACGGCCGTAGAATATGATTTGAAGATGTAGGCGGTTCCATATATTTTCCGGGAACAATCTTTTTGCATCGCGCTCGGTTTGGACAACATTTTTTCCCGTGCTCAAGCCCCAACGGTACATCAGGCGATGAATATGCGTGTCAACAGGAAATGCGGGTACGTTAAACGCTTGAGCCATAACCACACTCGCTGTTTTGTGGCCAACTGCAGGCAGGGCCTCAAGGGCTTCAAAAGACTGTGGGACCTGACCATTATATTTTTCAACGATAATTTTAGAAAGTCCATAAATTCCTTTAGATTTCATCGGAGAAAGCCCAACAGGTTTTATTATGTCTCTAATTTGCTCAACGGATAACTTGAGCATATCGTATGGATTGTTCGCTTTCTCAATTAGTAAAGGCGTGATGGTATTCACTCGGGCATCGGTGCTTTGTGCCGATAATAATACGGCGATGAGCAAGGTATAGGGGTCCTGATGATCCAAAGGAATTGGTGTCTCAGGATAAAGCTCTTCCAAAGTTTTGATGACGAATGCTACCTTTTCTGATTTAGTCATTTTGATTAACTTTATAACCGATGGCGCTAAGTTAACGCCATTAAATTAAAAAAAAGAAAAAGCTATGAATACCTTAAAAGTAGGGGACAAGGCGTTTGAATTTGATGCATTGGACCAAGACGGCAACCGCCACACATTAGCCGATTATGCCGGCAAAAAATTAATTGTATTTTTTTATCCCGCAGCAAGTACCCCTGGTTGTACTGCTGAGGCATGTAATCTAACAGATAATTACACCGCACTGCAAAATGCCGGGTACGACATTCTTGGGGTCAGTGCAGATAATGCAGCCAAGCAGAAAAAATTTCAAGAGAAATACGCATTTCCTTTTCCTCTTTTGGCGGATACCGAAAAGTCGGTAATTCAAGGTTTTGGCGTCTGGGGCGAAAAAAAGTTTATGGGACGAACCTACGATGGAATTCATCGTGTAACCTTTATTATTGACCAGCATGGGGTGATTGAGCGCGTGATTGACAAGGTGAAAACCAAAGACCACGCGGCACAGATTTTATCATAATAATGGGATAATGTGCCCCTTTTACGGTGATTTTTAGTTAGCGTATACTTAGCTAATTACGTTATCCTCTGACGGTTTAAAGTTGAATAAAGATTGCTCCTTTATGAGTTTTGCCACGCCATTAGGAAGCATTTCCTCCCAACCATGGTCATCGTTTTCAATCATCTTTAGCACTTCTCTCGAAAAGACATTCAGTATTTCTGGATTATAGTGGTCAATGTCGACTACTTTTCCATTATACTTAAAGAATTTGTACAATTCCTTCATTCGAGGATGAACCTTGAGGGTATCGCTATTTATGAGTTCCCCTGTGTTTGGGTTTAACATGGGATAGAGATAAACCTTTAGGTCTTTATAAAACAATTTACCAAAGGCCTCGAGAATACCACCGCTTAGATGTCGGTAGTATTTTTCATCGAAAATATCGACTAAATTATTGACCCCCATAGTTAATCCCATGCGGCTCTTCGTGTAATTGGAGAAGTATTCTACCAATCGATAGTACTCCTGAAAATTTGAAATCATTACCGTCTGACCCAAGGAACATAGGAGCTCAGCGCGATCCATAAAATCTTGCTCATCGATTTCGCCTTCCGCTTTTAGGTTTGAGAGGGTAATTTCAAAAATAACAAGTGATTTATTGGCATCAACTTTATTCTCTTTGAGAAACATCTCATAAGAACGCTCAAACATATCCATATTGACTTTGGTCACTGGTCTGAAACTGCCGCGTAAAGCCAATACATTTTTTTTATAAAGAATTCTTGCAGGAAGGATATTATTGCCGTCAGGGCCAAAAATAACGGCCTCAGTCATCCCGTTTTTAAGCAATTGTAAACTCATGAGTCTATTGTCTACATCGCTAAATTTTGGGCCATTAAAGTTTATGGTGTCTATTTCAATCTTATCATGATCGATGTGATCATACAAATAACGTAGGAGTTTCTTGGGCTGGTCGTGTTTATAAAAGGCCCCGTATATCAGGTTGACTCCAAGGACGCCTAAAGTTTGTTGTTGCAGCACAGCTTCAGTCTCTTTGAAACGAATATGCAAAACGATTTCACTATATGCTTCATCCGGGTCTGTCTGAAAACGAATGCCAACCCATCCATGACCGAGATATTTTTTTGCAAAATCTATAGTGGCAACTGTATTGGCATAAGCAAAAAACATCTTGCGCGGGTGCTTTTCTCTAGAGATGCGTTCTTCAATGAGATGAATCTCATGGGCCAACATTTTCTTCAGCCGAGACTCGGTAACATAACGACCCTCCGGTTCAACACCATAAATAGCGTCACTAAAATCCTTATCATAGGCCGACATCGTTTTAGCAATAGTCCCTGAAGCACCACCGGCTCTAAAAAAATTGCGCACAGTTTCCTGTCCTGCACCAATTTCTGCAAAGGTTCCGTAAATATTTTCGTTTAGGTTAATGCGAAGCGCCTTGTCTTTGATTGACGGAATGGTTTGAAACTTCTTGTCGCCAGGAATAAGATCGGGCATGGTTCTGAACTCTAAGATTACGTTACAAAGGTACTAATTACCCCTGCCTAACAAAAAAAATACTGCTATTTTTGTCCTTATGGTAGCCCCGATGTTATTGACGTTTCTCGGTACTGGAACTTCTCAAGGAATTCCAGTAATCGGCAGTAAACATCCTGTGTGTTTGAGTGCTGATTCTAGGGATAAACGCTTACGCGTTTCAGTACATTTACAGTGGCAAAATTACTCCTTAGTTATTGACTGTGGGCCAGATTTTAGGCAACAAATATTGCGAAACCAAATAAGTCATATCGATGGTATTTTGATGACCCACGAGCACAATGATCATATGGCGGGATTGGATGATGTTCGTCCGTTTAATTTTATACAAAAACAAGAAATCCCGTTGTTTGGATGCACACGAACTCTTGAGGCCATTAAAACACGCTTTCCCTATGTTTTCGTGACAGAAGATAAATATCCTGGAGCTCCGGGCATTAGACCGGAAATTATACGTCCTTATAATTCGTTTTCTTTGGGAGGCAAAACCATCACCCCAGTGCAGGCCACCCACGGTTCCTTGCCAATTTTAGGCTTTAGAGTGGACAATTTCGCTTATATGACA